>JBIPLT010000320.1:0-3209 GCA_044368255.1 Flavobacteriales bacterium | reverse complement strand
GTTATAAATGCAATTTTCCATTGGAATTCCTTCCATGTTCACATTATTTGGATAACGATATCCCCAAAGCCAATCAGGCAAAAAAGAGGGCTTGGGATGGTTATTTACAATTCCCCAATCTCCATCACCAGCGGTTTGACATCCAATTCTTCCAACACCATAAGATAAAATCAGTGCAGGCGAAACTGCGTCATAAAAACGCAAGAGTGATAATTTGTTTTTATATAAATAAATGGAGCCGGCTAAAACCCCGCAAATCATTCCTCCATAAACCGTAAATCCTCTAAATGGATCAGTAAATAATTCTGAAATTGGACCTGGTTCTTCGAGGTATGCAAATAATCTTGCACCAATAAATCCAAAAATAGCCGCAATACCTGTTATTGGTCCTGCATGTTGATAAGCATGAAAAGCTTGTTCTTCTTCTTTTGGAGTGGGCAAAACTGTTTTCTTAACTTCTGCATATCTCCAATAACCCATAATTCCTGCTCCCATAATTCCGGCAATAATATTTCCCTCTGATGAAAAAAGAAAAGTAGGGAAGTCGGCAAAAACTTCGCTATGTAAAAAAGCAAAAACGATTTTATATCCAAGAAAAAATCCAAGAAGTGCATTTAAAAATAAATCGATTGGAGAAATGGGTTTTCCCACTAATACTTTTCGCATTTGAGGATGAAAAATTCCCGCTTTTTCCATTCGTTTTAATTCTGCGATGAAAAGTGCATTTCCAGTAATAAATCCGATAGCAACAAAAAAACCAAAGCTTTTGATGGCTTTTAATCCAGCGATGTCAAGACCAAAAACATCGTAAAAAAAATGATATAAACTTGGATACATTAGCCTGCGATTTGTGGTATTAATATTTTTTCAAGAGTAATATCCATGATACCGTTACCATCAATGGATTTTAATTGTACTTCTGCCAATTGATTTACTAAGGATTCTTCAAATTTAGTTTTTACTTTCACATAATTAGAAGTAAATCCATTCATATATCCTTCTTCTTCGTCAGCTTCAAATAAAACGGTTTCGAATTTATTTAATTGTGTTTCATAAAAAGCGCGCTTTTTCTTTTCAGAAAGTATATGCAACATTTTGCTTCTTTTATTTCTTATTTCCATTGGAACCACTTCTGTGCTTCGGATAGCAGTAGTATTAGCGCGTTCACTATATGTAAAAACATGTAAATAAGAAACCGGAAGTTCATTCAAAAAATTATAGGTATCCATAAAATCTTCATCAGACTCTCCTGGAAAACCAACAATCACATCTACACCAATACAACAATCGGGCATTAATGATTTTATTTTTAAAACTCTATCGGCATAAAGTTGACGTTCGTATCTACGTCTCATCAATTTTAAAATTTTATCAGAACCTGATTGAAGTGGTATATGAAAATGAGGCGCAAATCTTTGGCTTTTAGCAACGAAATCGATGATTTCATCATTCAATAAATTAGGTTCGATAGAGGAGATTCTAAATCTTTCAATTCCTTCAATTTTATCTAATTCTTTTATTAATCCTAAAAAATTTTCTTCTGTTCCAGCGCCAAAATCACCAATATTAACTCCCGTTAAAACAATTTCTTTTACTCCCGAATGAGCAACTTCTTGGGCTGTTTTTATCGTAGCAGAAATGGTATTACTTCTACTAAATCCACGTGCAAGTGGAATAGTGCAAAAAGAACAAAAATAATCACAACCGTCTTGAACTTTTAAAAAAGAACGAGTACGATCTCCAATAGAAAATGAAGGAACAAATTGATGGGTATGTTTGATTTCTTTATTCTCAATATGCGCTTTTTCTTTTTTCTCGATAGATTCAAGATGCGAAAGAATATTAAATTTTTCGTTAGCTCCCAAAACTAAATCAACTCCTTTTATAGCCGCAATTTCTTTTGGTTTTAATTGGGCATAACAACCAATGATAGCAATGAAAGCATCCGGATTAACTCCAAGCGCTTTTTTGACTAATTGTTTGCATTTTTTATCGGCATTTTCGGTGACAGAACAGGTGTTGATTACGTATACATCAGGGGAATCATTAAAATCTACTTTGGCAAAACCTGAATTCTCAAATAATCTTCCAATAGTGGAAGTTTCCGAGAAATTCAACTTACAGCCGAGTGTATAAAAGCTAACTTTTTTGAATTGATTCATGAGGGCGCAAAGATATATTTTTTTAGCCAGTAGCCAATAGCCAATTAGCCAATAGCCAATTAGCCAATAGTCAATAGCCAATAGTCAATAGCCAATAGAGAAGATTGAAGTTAAGCCGCTATAAAAAAAGTAGATTTGAAATCTATCGATTTTAACTATTTTTACCTCATGTTAGCAAAAAGAATCATACCCTGTTTGGATATCAAAGATGGAAGAACGGTGAAAGGTGTAAATTTTGAAGGGTTACGTGATGCAGGAGATCCTGTTGAATTGGCCGTTTCTTATATGAAACAAGGGGCTGATGAATTGGTATTTTTGGATATCACAGCAACCAACGAAAAGAGAAAAACATTGGCCGATTTAGTTTTGAAAATATCACAAAAATTAGCCATTCCTTTCACGGTGGGTGGCGGCATTTCCTCGGTGGAAGATGTAAGAGTTTTATTAGAAAACGGAGCCGATAAGATTTCTATCAATTCATCGGCAGTAAAGAATCCCGAATTGATTACTGAAATTGCATCCACTTTTGGAAACCAATGTGTGGTAGTTGCAGTTGATGCAAAAGAAATCAATGGAAAATGGAGAGTTTTTTTAAATGGAGGGCGTGTAGAAACGAATTATGATTTATTTGAATGGGTAGTGGAGGCTGAAAAACGGGGTGCGGGTGAAATTTTATTTACCTCCATGGATCATGACGGAACTAAAAATGGATTTGCAAATGAAGTTCTTGCTGAAATCTCCAAATTGATTAAAATACCTCTCATTGCTTCGGGAGGAGCAGGAAGTATCAAAGATTTTGCCGATGCATTTATCGTTGGAAAAGCGGATGCTGCTTTGGCTGCAAGTGTTTTTCATTTTGGCGAAATAAATATTCCCGAATTGAAGAAAAATTTGAGTGAAAAGGATGTTGTAGTAAGGCTGTAATTTCTAAATAATTTTAAAAATTTTATTTCTTTTCTAAAATGAAAAATAATTCTCTTCCTTTTCTAGGTTCAATAGAATTATAGCATTTTTCCATTTTTAATATTTTAAAATAGTGTTCAAAAA
>JBIPLT010000441.1:0-4107 GCA_044368255.1 Flavobacteriales bacterium | reverse complement strand
GATACTGCGCAAGAGATCAGCCTGCTGGGCGACGTGCTCGATGCCAAGGCATCCACAGACATCGACAGCGTCGCCAAACTGCAAACCCTGGCCGACGCGGTGCAAAACGTCATGGACGGCGATGCCAGCTTGGCCGAGCTGCAAAGCCTGGGCATCACCGGCGTGATCGCAGACAACTTGGCCGCAGTGCAAGCGGCGCTGCTTGCCGCCACCGACGCCACCCAACTCAACACCTTGGTCGGCGCGCAAAGCATCGTCACCACGGCCATTGCAAGCTACGACACCGCAGCCGCCAAGATCGCCGCTTATGCCCAAGACAATGGCGCGAACCTGATCACGAATCCCGCCCCCGTGCTGGCCGACTACACCGCCCTGGGCGTTAGCGGCATCGGCGGCACAGGCCAGCCCACTGTGGCCATGCTGAGCAGCGCCCTGGCCGACACCGACATCACCGGCGCACTGGCCGACACCGCTGCCAAAGTGCAAACCATCGTCAATGCCTACCAAGCCATCTTGCAAAGTGCGGATGGCGTGGCCAACAACGACAGCGACAACCCGACCCAAGCGCAGTACGCCGCCATTGGCGTGAACGGCGTTGATACTGCGCAAGAAGAAAGCTTGCTGGGCGACGTACTCGATGCCAAGGCATCCACAGACATCGACAGCATCACCAAACTGCAAACCCTGGCCGAGGCGGTGCAAGCGGTCATGACCACGGCGGCCGGCGGTACAACGCTCACCAAGGCCCAGCTCGACGCGCTGGGTATCCTGGGTGTGACCAACGACAACCTGCCGGCGGTCATTGCTGGCATCAACAACACCAACGACCAGGGCACAGGCGTCAGCACCTTGGCTGATCTGCAGGCTGTGGTCAACACAGCAGTGAGCGCCTCGGGCACCGTCTTGGCCGCGATCCAGGCCTACGCCTTGGCCAACGCTGGCACAGCCCCCAGCGCACAATCTTACCTTGACCTTGGCGTCACCGGTGTGGACGGCAGCCTCACTGGCAACCTGGCCGCCATCAACAGCGCACTGGCCACCACCGACATCGTCGACACCAGCGTGGACACCCGCGCCAAAGTGCAAACCCTGGTCAATGCATACAACAAAATTTGGGCCGAAGCCAACGGCACCACCGTTGACGCCACCCCAGGCAGCGACCTGCTGCCCGCTGATTACACCGCCATTGGTGCACGCATTGGCGCGGCCAGCACCGACGCAGAAAACCTGGCCCTGCTCAACAACGCCATCGCTGGCAAACTGCCCAGCGACATCAACACCGTTGCCAAGATTGATGAGCTGGCCCGCATCGCCAACCTCATCCAAGATGTCGCTGCCGACCTGACCCCCACCTCGAGCCTGACCGTTGCCGACCTCCTGAACATCGGCGTGCAAGGCGTCACGGCTGACAACCTCGACGCCATCGTGCGCGCCATTGCCGCCAAAAACAACAACGGCACTGACACCGACAGCCTCTCCGAGCTGCAAACCATCGCCGACACCATCGCCAGTGGCGTCAGCTTCATCAGCGGCTACGCCGACCTCAACACCGGCACGGCCCCCAGCGTTCAAAACTACCTGGACGCCGGCATCACCGGCGTCAGCAGCGGCGCGGGCGGCAACCTGGACAGCATCAACAGCGCCCTGGTCAGCCTTCCCGTCGTTGGCACCAGCGTCAGCACCCCGGCTCAAATTCAGTTCCTGGTCAACGCCTACACCGCCATCCTGGCCAGCGCCGACGGCGTTGACAACAACGCCCCCGCCCCCAGCAAAGCGCAATACATCGCTGTCGGTATAAGCAACATCCAGTCCACCGCCGAAGTCGCCTTGCTGGGCGACGCACTGGACATCACCCAGACCAGCGACGCCAACACCGTGGCCAAGCTGCAAGTGCTGGCCGACGCGGTGCACGCCGTCATGCAAACCGCTGCGCTGGACACCACAGTGGGCGCCACCACACTCGTGACCAAAGCCCAGTTGGAATTGCTGGGCGTCACTGGCGTGACCGACGCCAACCTTGCGCTTGTCATCAACGCCTTGGTGGGCACCGTCAACAACGGCAGCGCCGTCAACACGCTTGCCACGCTGCAGGCCGTGGCCAACGTGCCCCAAGCCATCGCCAGCATCACCAGCGTCACCGACAACTTTGGCGACACCACTGGCACACTGACCACGGGCGCCACCAGCGACGACGCCACACCCACCCTGAGCGGCAGCTACACCGGCACCATCGCCTCGGGCCAAAGCATCGCCATCTACAACACCGCAAGCGGCACCCGTCTGGGCGTTGCTACCCTTGGCACCAGCGGCGCGGGCACCTGGAGCTTCACCCCCACCAGCCTGGGCACCAGCGCCGCCGCTTACAGCTTCCAAGCCGTTGTAGAAAACGCGGTGCACCTGCAAGGCGACACGCCCAGCAGCACCTTCGCTCTGAGCTTTGACCCCACGCTCCTGAGCGTCACCAGCCAAACCGCCGGCGCCATCGCCAGCGGGGCCAATTTGGTGCTCAGCTTTAACCAAGACGTACAAGCCGTCACCGGTAAAAACATCACGCTGGTCGACGACGACGCCACCACGCCAGACATCGTCATTGCCGCCAACAGCACCCTGGTCACCATTGACCCTGTAGCGCACACCGTCACCATCAACCCGGCTGCCAACCTGAGCCTCGGTAAAAACTACCACCTGCTGATGGACGCCGGCGCCTTCGTCTCGGCCAATGGCAAACTGTCTGCGGGCTACAGCAGCGCGACCGACTGGGCTTTCTACCCCGTCGACCCGTCCACCACGGTCACCTTTGCGGGCGCGGGCGTGGACCCCAGCAACGGCCTGAACGCCGCCGAAGTCAGCGCCCTGAGCATCACCGGCGTGGTCACCAGCGACGCCTGGAATGCCGTCAGTGCGGTGTCCGTCAGCAAAATCAGCCTGATCCCCACCAGTGGCCCCACCATCGAGATCACCTCCGGCTTGCCCACCCTGGACCCGACCAACCCTGCAACCTACAACTGGACCCTGGCGAACAACGCCAGCTGGACTGGCCAACTCGTCAACGGCCAAAGCTACCGCATCGAGGTGCAACTGAGCAGCACCGTCAGCGGCGCAGCCACCACTTCAACCGCGCAAAGCAGCGCCGTGCTGGTCGATACCGTGCACCCCACCATCGCCATCGACGCTTTGCAGGCTGGCGACAACCAGGTCAACCTGGCCGAAGCGGCCCAGCTGAGCATCAGCGGCACCACCACGGGCGCGCAAGACGGGCAAACCGTCACCGTCACCTTCACCGACACGGCCACCCCCGCCAACACCCTGAGCAAAACCGCCACCGTCAGTGGCGGCGTAAGTGGCGGCGTCTGGTCGCTCACGCCCGCCCAAAGTGCGGACCTCAGGGCCTTTGCCAACGGCAACGTGACCGTGACCGCCCAGGTCAGCGACCAAGTCGGCAACCCCGCCACCCCGGCCAGCAAAACCCTGTTCCTTGACCACGCCGCCCCCACCGTGGTGGGCAGCCCAGCCATCAGCAGCGCCACTGGCATTCAAAACAACATCCTGAACGCCAACGACACCGTCACCGTCACCGTCACCTTCAGCGAAGCCGTGCTGGTCACCGCCGACGCCAACGGCAACAAACCCCAGCTCAAGCTCAACATCGGTGGCGCCACCGTGTTGGCCGACTACAGCGCAGGCACTGGCACCACGGCCCTGAGCTTTACCTACAAAATCCTCGCAGGCCAATCCGACACAGACGGCATCAGCATCGACGCCAACGCCTTGATCACCAACGGTGCCAGCATCCGAGACGCTGCAGGCAACAACGCCATCGCCACCAGCGCGGCTGCGACGGACAACCCCAGCTACCTGGTCAGCGCCGGCACGACCGCAGCACCCGTGGTCACCGCCATCAGCCAAGACACCGGCACCAACACCGCCGACGGCATCACCCACGACAACACCCTCACGTTCTCGGGCACCGCCTTGGGCGGCGCCACCGTCGAGCTGTTTATCAACGGCGATAGCAAAGGCACCACCCTGGCCAACAACCTGGGGGCATGGATCTTTGACCACACCGGCACCGTGCTGGCTGACGGCGTCTACAGCGTCACGGCCAAA
>JBIPLT010000376.1:0-4113 GCA_044368255.1 Flavobacteriales bacterium | reverse complement strand
AGCCTTGTCAGATCAAAATTCAGATTTACGCAATCAGATTGGCATAGTCACTGACAGGTGTAATGATATCATTTCGAGAACACTTGATGAATCGCAGAACATTTCTGTAGACAAGAATGAAACTGATATGTTGAAACTTCAGAGCAATCAGATGACGCACAAGGTTTATAATCTGGCAAGCAATCTCCTCGACCTCCATCAAGGTCAGATGAACAATATGCTTCATGATATTGGACGAACGCTGTCTAACACGAAGGACATTGGAGAATGGATGATTGGAATTCAAAATATATCACAAGCGAGCCTTCAGACATTTGTAGACTCATTCGAGAGAATCAAAGCTGAGTTTCAGAGTTATGAGATCAATGCGACAGAGTCAACTAAAAAACACTGGTTCATGAATTTCCAGCAGACGACCTTCTATCAACTGGTCATAATGACTGCTAGCCTGAATAATATCCAACCATATCCTGGAAGGATACTGACGCACTCTCAACAGCTACGAATGCCACGCTTCACCCTCGACAAACCGCATGATACATTTATTGAATGGATAATGAATGGCTTTCAAGGGGAACCGCCATATGATTCAATTGAAGCATATTCGTATGCACTCAAGGACCACCTTGCACATGTCCAGGTCTCACAAATGACTGCGCTTAAAAGCATGCTCATATTGGATGGTCAAATGCTATCTATCAAACTAGCAATCGCACTCTTTATGGTCTTCAAACATAAACCAGCGAATGTGAAAGGAGAAGCACCTTATGATATGATCTTTACCATGCACACACAGCACATTCCTCCGAACGACATGATGCTGATGATGAGAAGACTGAACGACTATGTGGAGACTGTTGTTTTCAGATACGATATCAAGGCGTGGGCAACTCCTGATCATCTCATTGGAGTTTTAAATCAGGGGGAGACCCTCCCAGACACTAAGATTGACATCGTATATCCACCTATCACACCCAATGTGACAATGGACAAACTGATCGTAAAGCAACCAACAGCACAAATTGCTTCACCATGTGTCAAACCAAAACTGGAGAAGACACCGAAATCGATACTCAGAGTATCTGAAAAGCAGATGTATGTGACACCGGCAAAAGAAGGTGCAGGAACGCAATCAAGAGGCCCATCAACAAGTCACAGACATCCGTGGACATTGATATCTGCAAAAGTCGATACTCCATTCAGACCATCTGTACTGAACTCAGCAAAAGCAACAATCCATCAGCATTTGAATCGTCATACTGAGGTTACTCCAACACCTGTCAAGGAAAGACAGATTTCAAGGATTAATACTCCGGTTACTCCAATTGAGCACTTCAATACTTCAAGCGACAGGGATTCTAAGTGTGATCCGAGGCTCATTAGCGAACCTAATTTGATGACACCAAAATCTTCAAAAAATGTCAAGCAGACATCGAAGCAGCTGACACCAGTCACTCCAAGCTCTGGTATGGTTATGCAGGACATGGATAAGACAGGGTTGACACCAGCTGCATTGTTGACACCCTCTAGTAACTTACCATCGAGTGCAAAGACTAAATCGAAGAAAAGGAGAAAGTCCAAGAAAAGTGAGATTGAAAATCTTGTCATTGAGCCTCAGCCGAATGCCTTGACAATCCTGGGAGATGCGTTGATGAATGGTATTCGTACTATGTCTGAGAAGACTAGGTACCCTACACGGGCATCTAAGAGATCCTGACGGGTCTCCCTGGTTACACATCGTGACCAGGGCTTCCAAGGACGATTAGTCAAAATGAAAGATCAAACAAAAATATTAGTCTTTCATGACTCCGGCTCAAATGTGATTCTCTTACCGGAGAGATATGTCCAGATGTATACTATACCAAACTCAGTACACTGGGAGAAAGGTACACTACATGGTGTTGGATCTCTAGAGACTCTAGGGACAGCATGTCTTGTTTTACCATTAGTAACAATTGACAATGATACCCACGTTTTCACGTATCCCAATGCGATCATCCTGAAAGATAACACGGGCCCCAATGCCATCACACTCTCGGGACCTATTATGGAATTTAAGGGATATAAACATGCATCTGACAGAGACAACATGTTCATTACAACACCGGATGGGAAGTCTTTGAGTGGAATCAGAAATCTAAAGAACTCATTCTGGTACTTTGAAGCCATCTATGATTCCAAGAAAGCTGAAGAACTCAAAGATAAATTCAAAAGGTATTGGGAGCCACCAACTCCAGCTTTTCTTGCTGCGAATGCGATAACTAAGAAACCGGTAACTACAATGAGGATACCACAAGGTCTCCCAAAGGTGAAATTTTCAGCATTACCAGAAGCGATACACAAGAATGTTCAAAGAATCCATCATTTGACGGGACATGCAGGAATCGACAGGCTAAAACATCTAGCCACAAATGGATTGCTGAAAGGAATAGAATACATTTTGGCGATTTCTGACCTAAAAATGGATACATGCACAGATTGTGTCCTGGGCAAAATGAGGCGGTTACCTGAGCCAACGAAAAGAGTACCTCGACCGAAACACTCTCCGTGGCCATGCATGTCTATTGATATTTCAGGACCACACAAAGAATCAGTACAGGGATGGCGATATTTCTTAGTAGCCCGACATACTGCTACTTATGATGAAAATGGGAAACTTGATCTGGGATCTAACTACACCATTACGATTGGATTTCGACAGAGAGCAGATGCATTAATTGTAGTCAACCACATTTGTAAATTAACGGGCATGCCTGACAGAATCCATACAGATAATGCGCCTGAATTAGTTTCAAGCACAGTACAACAATTCTGTGCCCAACACAACATTGTCCATACTACAATAATTCCCTATCACCAATTTCAAAATGGTAAAGCAGAGAAATGCATTGGGGATATTAAGCGAAAGGCGAAAACACTGATGATGGCATCTGGAGTACCTGATACTTTCTGGGGATTTGCAGTCCAACATGCTACGGCCTTACAAAATATTACAGGGCTGAATCAGGCAAAGACGATGACTGCATACCAGGCTTATTATAAGGAAGTACCCTCTGTTGAAGGACTTTTCCCTTTTGGGGCACTATGCTTCATGTTCCTAACAAAGGAACAGAGAGCATCACAGGGCATAGACACCTCATTTGGACCGAATGCAATAGCAGGAATATATCTTGGTGTTGCACATTGGGATACTCATGGATTACCATGGCACCATGTTTTTACATCGACAGCTAATGGTGGTACGCACTATGCAGTGCATTACAACATCCACGTCAACCCGGAATTGTATCCACTCAAGCCAGCTCTTTATACTACACCATCAGAGTTGAATTCGGCATTCTTAACAACAACACAAGATGACCTGATTGATGCAGAGTTAAATGATATCACATACACAATTGCAGCTAAGTATGCAAAGAATGCACACAAAGCTAAGCTACAAAAGCAATCAAAGGCAACTGTACATGATCAGCAAATACTCAAATCAAAGGCAGGAAAATTACCAGCAGGTTACTATCATGTGGAATGTATAGTCAGACACAGAGGCACACCTCCGAATGTTGAATATGAAGTGAAATGGGAAGGATATGATGACAAGCACAACGAGTGGCTTAAAGCTAAAGATATCACACCAGATCTAATGAAGGCATACAAGGAAACTTTGCAAAGAAAGCATTCACCATCTACTCAACAGACTCCAACGACAATCAGAATGATTCCATTGGATCTAATTAATGGGGACAAGACAGAGGAAGACACATTCAAGATCATGGAATATACGAAAGATGATTTACTGAAGTATCCTGAGGCTACGATTATACCGGACTTACCAGCAACGTGGATAGAACGGCAACCTTATCCAAATGCCCATTATAAGGAGCTTATACCGGCATACTCATACAGACCAGGAATCAAAAGGAACATCTATGTAGGCAAGAAAGTACGAATGTACTACACCGACTATACAGACCCTTCTCTGGATGTAAAAAGTGAACTTGGTGAAATCATATCATTTCATGTGGCTACTCAAACATGGGAAGTTGTATGCACAGATAACACAGTGGTTGATCTGGATATACACCAGCTTGAGTTCATGATGATAAACTCTGAGAA
>JBIPLT010000408.1:0-33973 GCA_044368255.1 Flavobacteriales bacterium | reverse complement strand
GCCAAAGGCACGCTGGTCGACTTTGCTGCCCGTGGCTTGACGGTGCAAACCGGCACTGCCGCCGAGCCCGCAAGCCTGACTTTGAGCATGGACGGCGCCCAAGGCGAGCTGACCCGTGTCCGCGGCAACCTCACTGTAGACGTGATGGGTTTCTTCCAAGTATCGGGTGGCTTTGCCGTTGAAAAGCTTGACAGCGCCGTCACCCTGGCCGACTTGCCTGGTACCCCTGACAAAAACGAAGCCAAAGACCCTGTGACCGTGGAGCAGCTGCGCATTGGTGCCAGCGGCGTAAATGCCTTTGCTGGCGTCAATGGCGGCCAAGCCAACGCATTGGGCCTGGCCCTGTCGGACGTGGACTTCGCCATTGTGCTGAGCACCGAAAAACTCAGCACAACGGCCACCACCCCGGCCCGCAGCTGGACCAGCGTGCAAGCCAATGTGGGCGACGCCGCTTTTGTGGGTGTTGAAGGTTTGACTGTGGCCGCCGACGGTGTGACCGTGTCGGTCAACCGCGCCGCCTACGACACCTCGGTGATTGACTTCCGCACTGGCGCAACCGTGTTGAACGTGGTCACGGGTCCAGCCAGCGAATTGGCGATGAAGCTGGATGGCCGCCGCGGCGAGCTGCTGCAAGTCAGCGGCCACATGGACATTGACGCCTTTGGCTTTGTGCAGGTTGAAGGCGACTTTGCGCTGGAAAAAGCCAGTCAAGTCCAAACCATCACTTTGGCCGGCGGCAGCACCACCGAGGCGACCGTGCTCACCTTGGGTGGCCACCAACTCAACGCCTTTGCGGGCGTGGGCGGCGGCACAGAAGAAGCCATCGGTCTCGAGCTCGGCGGCGTGGACTTCGGCCTGGCGCTTTACAGCGACGCGGCCGACGAGTTGCGCAGCTGGACCGCCTTCCAAGCGCGTGCGACCAGCGCCAGCTTTGTTGGCGTGGACGGCTTGCAAGCCCAAGGCACAGACATCTTGCTCGAGATCAACCGCGCCGGCAAAGACAGCGATGCGGTGATTGACTTTGCCCTGACCGATCCAGTAGACGAGGCCAGCCCACGTCGCACCGCGCTGACCGTGGCCACCGGCCCGACCAGCACCATGGAGCTCACGCTGGCAGGGGCAGACGGGGAAGTTACACGCGCCGCCGGTCAGCTCAATCTCGACGTGTTTGGCTTCTTCCAAGTGGCCGGCCAGCTGGCCATTGAGCGCAAAGACAGTGAAGTTACGCTCAACGACGGCGTCACCTCCGACGACCCACTCAAAGCCAGAGCCGCTACTGTGCTGTCGGTTGATGTGCTCACCTTGGGTGGCAGTGGCCTGGACGCCTTTGCCGGCATCAACGGCGGCACCGAAGAGCGCATGGGCCTGGCCCTCAAAGACGTGAATTTTGGCTTGGCTCTCATGACTGAGCAGCTGCCTGAAACCAGCACCGCCACAGCCCGCGAATTCACCACGCTCAAAGCCACGGCCGGAGAACTGGCCTTTGTGGGTCTGGATGGCGTCGAGGCCAGCGCCAGTGATTTGCTGGTGGAGATCAACCGCGGCATCCCCGGTACGGGCGCTGCTCAAGACGTGGTGGTCGACTACAGCGGCGTACAGCTTGAAGTGATGGCTGGCAGCGGCGGCCAGACCATGGTGCTGGACACCGATGGCAGCGTGGGTGAACTCACCCGTGCCGCCGGAGACGTCACGCTGGACCTCTTTGGCTTCGTCAGCCTCTCGGGCAATCTGGCCTTTGAATCGTCACAACGCAGCGTCAAGCTCTTTGGTGGCGAGACTGTGGCCACCGACGCGCTGCTCGTGGGCGGCAAGGGCGTTGATGCCTTTGTGGGCGTGGGCTCCGACCAAGCAGACGCCATTGGCCTGCAAATGAACAATGCCGAGTTTGGTCTGGCCCTGCTGTCGGCCAGCAACGACGCCAGCCGCAACTGGACCAGCTTCCAAGCCACCGCCAGCAGCTTGTCTTTTGTGGGCATTGAAGGCCTTACCGCCTCGGCCACTGGCATCAGCGTGTTCATCAACCAAGCGGGCAAAACCGGCGACAAGGTGGTGGACTACGGCTGGAAAGATCCTGCTAACACCAGCCTGGGCCGCAAGACGGC
The DNA here is from genome assembly GCA_044368255.1 of Flavobacteriales bacterium. Taxonomy (GTDB): domain Bacteria; phylum Bacteroidota; class Bacteroidia; order Flavobacteriales_D; family UBA2798; genus CAMBFX01. The sequence continues at coordinate 31,871 of JBIPLT010000408.1, read as the reverse complement.
CCTGGACATTCCCACCAGCGCCAGCAGCACGCTGACGCTGAGCATGGCCGGCAGCGAGGGCGAGATCATCAAGGCCGCCGCAGGCCTGGACCTGGACCTGTTTGGCTTCTTCAGCGTCAAGGGTAACTTTGCAGTCGAGCAGCGCAGCCAGCAAGTGGTGCTGTCTGACGGTTCGGTCATCAAGCAGGCCGACCTCATCACCATTGGCGCGAGCAATGTAGACGCTTTTGCCGGCGTTCGCGCAGGCGAGGACGATGCCATTGGTTTGAAGCTAGGCCAAGTCAACTTCGGCCTGGCCCTCATCACCGACCCCGACCACCCGGGCCGCCACTTCACCAGCTTGCAGGCCAACGCCGCCAGCGCCGAAGTCAAAGGCATAGACAGCCTGACCGCCGAGGTGCAAAACCTCTTGATCAACATCAACCAAGGCGTCAGCCTGCCGGCCGAGCAGGCCTTTGACACCAAGACCAACACCCAGCTCAAACTCACCGTGCCCGCAGGCTTTGCGGGCCGGCTGCGCTTTGGCGATGCCGTGGGCACCCAAGACGCCGACATTGACGCCTTCATGACCGACGCCGAAATCTTGGCCGCCGTGGGCGCGGCCCTGGGCCGCCTGAGCGTGGTGGGCGGCGCTGCCAACGTGCGTGTGACAGGCAGCCGAGACGATGGCTACAGCATTGAATTCGTGGGTGCGCTGGAAGGCCAAGCGGTCAACGGCATTTCTGTTACCGCCACCCCATCGGCCACCACCATCACCGTCACCGAGGCCCAAGCGGCCCAAGTCGGCATCAACGAAGTCAAGCAGGTCCGCTTGGTGGCTGTGCGCGAAGCGCCAGCGCCCGCCAGCGCGAAGGTCGAAGTGCAAATCCCAGGGCAAGCCGGCGTCAACGAATCCAACGGCCTGGTCTTCACCACGCCGTCGGTGGGCGGCCAGTACAACGTGTTCTTTGTGGCCGACGGCAGCGTCAGCCAAATCCAATCCGCCGTGGCCGGTGTCAACGAGTTGCAGCGCCTGACGGTCAGCGGCAGCTTGAACGCCAACCCTGCTTCTACGGCCGAGGTCAACACCGTGGCCCAAGGCTCGGGCGGCGCGGTCAACGAGCGCTACAGCGTCACCTTCACCAACGCCCTCGGCTTCCAGGGCTTCAAGCTCTACATGCTGGACAAGCCGGTCACGACGACCACCTGGAAGTACGCCAACGACGCCAAAGACACAGGCAAGACCATCGCCCAGCTCAAGGCGGCGTATGTGGAGATGTTCGCCACCAATGGCCGCACTGTGGCCGCCAGCGACATTCAGGTCATGCTGGATGCCAGCTACACAGGCACGGGCCACCGTTATCTGGTGGAGTTTGTCGGCAGCCTGGCGGCTCAAGACATAGGCCGCACCGGCATGATCAGCGAGGCCCGCACCTTCAGCTACCTGCACCAAGAAGACGGCAGCGCAGGCCAGGCCGAAGTGCAAAACGTGCTGCTCAAAACTTCGGGCACCGGCAGCTTCACGCTCACCCTGGTGCAAGGCGGCAAGACCTACACCACCACTGGCCTGAACTACGGCGCCAATGCGGCGGCCGTGCGCTATGCGCTCAATGCGGTGCTGGGCAAAGACGGCTCGGTCGAAGTCAGCAGCAGCCAAGCCGGCAACTACGTGGTGACTTTTGGGGGCGCGCTGCAGGGCAAAAACCTCAACCCCTTGACGGTAGCTTTGAGCGACAGCCAAGCCGCTCCTAGCGGCAGCTTCACGCTCAGCTTGGGCGACCAAACCAGCCGCAATATCAGCTACTCAGCCGACGGTGTGGCCTTGGCCGCCCGCGTGCAAGCCGAGCTGGCACGCCTGTCCAATGTGGGTTCGGGCAACGTCAAGGTCAGCTTCAACCCGGCGCAGTCCAACACCGGCAGCTTGGGTCTGGACATTGAGTATGTGGGCAGCCTGGCCGGCAAAAACATCGATTCGCTCAGCCTGAGCACTACGGCCTTGACCAACGCCAGCGCAGCAGTGCGCACGGTGCAAGCCGGCGTCAGTGGTCAAAAGCAAGAGCAGTGGGTGGTGCTGGGCGACCAAGCCCTGGACAAGGGCTACCGCCTGAGCCTCACACACGAAGGCAAGACCTACACCACGGCCGTTATCGCGGGCAATGCCAGCCAGACGCAAATTCAGACTGCGGTGAACGCGGCCTTTGGCCAAATCTCTGGCGCGTCCGTGACCGTCACCTTGGGCCAAGTGGGTACCGCCTCAGAGGACACCTTCTTGCTCGCCGTGGGCGGCTCTTTGGCCGGCCAAAACCTCAACCTGGTGGCCTTGCAGGCCGACCGCGCTGGCGCCACCGGCAGCAGCATCAGCCGCAACTTTGTGGTGGGCAACTCAGCCGCCAATATTTCCAACCTCAAGTCGGCCTACGCCCAACTGCTCAACGGTCACCAAGGCATTGCCGTGACCGCCGCCGACATTGACGTGGCCTACAGCAGCAGCACAGCAGGCGAGCGCTATGTGGTGAGTTTTGTGGGCGCACTGGCCGGGGTGGACATCAACCCCAAAGGCATAGGCATTGCCAGCACCGAGCTGGACTACGCTTTGCTGACCAATGGCGCCCCTGCGGTGGCCGAAGTCCAGCGCCTGAGCTTGGACCGCGCCGCCGACACCCAAGGCACTTTTGTGCTGAGCTTCAGCCACGCAGACCAAACCTATGTGAGCCAGCAGCTGGCCTTTGGCGTCAGCGCCGCGCAGGTGCAGACCACCTTGCGCGCCGCCCTCGCGGGCACCGCCACTCTGGGCAGCCTGGGCACGGTCAGCGTCACGGCCGACGGCACTGACGCTTACCTGGTGCGCTTTGGCGGCGCGCTCACAGGTGCGAATGTCGCGTCTGTGGTGGTCAGCGCCATCTCGGTCGATGCTGAACTGCCCGCGGGCAGCTTCCAAGTCTCGGTCGAGGTCGATGGTGTACGCACCTACAGCCCGGCCATCAGCTACAGCGCCGACCCGGCGCAGCTGCGCTCCAACTTGCAAGCGGGCATGGACACGCTGTTTGGCTCAGGTCAAGTGACCGTGGCTACACAAACCGGTGCCAGCGCACGCGAAGCCGGCTTCACACTCACTTTTGGTGGAACACTGGCCTTCACCGATGTGGCCAACATCCGCAGCCACTTTGGTTCGACCAGCGATGTCGCACGCAACCTCAGCCTGGCCGTGGTCTCGCCCACCAACCTGACCCAAGGCCAAGTGCGCACTGGCGAAGTGCAGCGCGTGGTCATCAGCAGCGCCCAGCCCCAGGTTGATTACACGCTGACCCTGACTCACGGCGCAATCACCGTCACCACCAACACCTTGCGCACCGACATGGCGCAAGAAGAGGTGCAAGCTGCCATCACTGCGGCCCTGGCCGGCATCACAGGCGCCACCGCCAGCCTGAGCTTTTACACCGGCCGCGAGTTGCAACTGAGCTTTGCCGGCAGCCTGCTGGGCGCCAACGTGGCGGCCTTGGTGGCCAGCGACAAAACCGTGCCCGAGCCGGTCACGCTGGAAAGCGTGGAGACGGGCAGCACCGTCACCACCCCGGCCAAACCCGTGCGCACCCTGGTGGTGGACTACAGCAAAGACGCTACAAAACTGACCGTAGCCGACGGCGGTGATGGCTTTGCCCTCAGCCTGGACGGCGACGACGGCGAGCTCATGGAAGCGCGCGGTGTACTCAACCTCAACATCGCCGGCTTTGTGGCCGCACGCGGTGAATTTGCCATCGTCTCGCGCAGCCAGAGCGTCACGCTCAGCGACGGCAAGATTCTGGCCGCCGACGTGCTCACCTTCGGTGGCAACAACCTTGACGCCTTTGCCGGCGTGGGTGGTGGCTACGACGAGGAAGGCGTACTGTTGGCCGGCGCTGTGGGCGTGAGCCTGGACAACGTGGACCTGGGCCTGGTCATCGTCAGCGAAAAACTCACCGGCTTGGAGCCCACAGGCACCAAGGCCCGCAGCTGGACCACGGCGCAAGCCACGGTGGACCAAGCTGCGTTTGTGGGTGTGGAAGGCTTGACCATTGAGGTCAATGACATGGGCTTGGAGATCAACCGCGCGGCCAAAGACGGCACCGTGGTCGACTACAGCCTCACGGCCAGCACGACAGACGCCCAGACGCTGCGCAACACCACACTCAAAGTGGCCACCGGCCCCACCACCGACCTGGAATTGAACCTGGACGGTGCCAAAGGCCAGCTGACCCGCTTGGTCGGCAGCTTGAAGCTCGACGTGTTTGGCTTTGTCACCGTTGAAGGCGACTTTGGCATTGAAAGCCGCCAAGGCCAAGTCAAGCTCGCTGGCATTGAGAACGACCCCAAGACCGAAAAAGACGAGACCCTGGTCAACGTGGACATGCTGCTTATAGGTGGCAGCAAGCTCAGCGCTTTTGTGGGTGCGGGCGATATTGGCGTGGAGCTCAACAACGTGGAGCTGGGCCTGGCACTGCTGACCGAGCAAGTCGCCAAGCCGCCAGCCGGGCAGACCGCGCCAGAGGCACGCAACTGGACCACGGTGCAAGCCACAGTGGGACAAGCCGCCTTTGTGGGCGTTGAGGGCTTGACCGTTGAAGTCAACAACATGGGCTTGTCGGTCAACCGCGAAGCCAGCGACGAATCTGTGGTGGACTACAGCCTGACGGCTGCGACCACCGACGCGGCCACAGCCCGCAACACGGAACTGACGGTGGCCACTGGCCCCACCAGCGATTTGACACTGACCCTGGACGGCGCGGCCGGCCAGACCACCCGTTTGGTGGGCAGCTTGGTGCTCGACGTGTTCGGCTTTGTCAAAGTCGAAGGCGACTTCGGCATTGAAAGCCGAAAAGGCCAGGTCAAGCTCGCAGGCATAGAGAACGACCCCAAGACCGAAAAAGACGAGACCCAGGTCGATGTCGACATGTTGCTCATTGGCGGCAGCAAGCTCAAGGCCTTTGCAGGCGCAGGCGACATTGGCATCGAGCTCAAAGACGTTGAACTGGGCTTGGCGCTGATCACTGAGCAAGTGGCCAAGCCGGCTGAAGGCCAGAAGGCCCCCGAGGCACGCAACTGGACCACGGTGCAAGCCACGGTGGGTCAAGCGGCTTTTGTGGGCGTCGATGGCTTGACCATTGAAGTCAACGACATGGCTTTGGCGGTCAACCGCCAGGCCAGCGACAAGTCTGTGGTGGACTACAGCCTGACGGCTGTCACCACCGATGCGGCCACAGCCCGCAACACGGAACTGACCGTGGCCACCGGCCCCACCAGCGATTTGGGACTGACCCTGGACGGCGCGGCCGGCCAGACCACGCGTTTGGTGGGCAGCTTGGTGCTCGACGTGTTTGGCTTTGTCAAAGTCGAAGGCGACTTCGGCATTGAAAGCCGTCAAGGCCAAGTCAAGTTGGCTGGCATCGAAGACGATCCAAAAACCACCGACAAAGACGAAACGCTGGTCGATGTGGACATGCTGCTCATTGGCGGCAGCAAACTCAAAGCCTTTGCAGGCGCTGGCGACATTGGCATTGAACTGACAAACGTTGAGCTGGGCCTGGCGCTCTTGACCGAGCAGGTCACCGGCACCGCCGAAGCCCGCAACTGGACTACGGTGCAAGCAACGGTGGGCAAAGCCGCATTTGTGGGTGTCGATGGCTTGACCATTGAAGTCAACAACATGGGCTTGGCGGTCAACCGCCAAGCAAGCGACAAGTCTGTGGTCGACTACAGCCTGACGGCCGTCACCACCGACGCGGCCACCGCCCGCAACACCGAACTGACAGTGGCCACTGGCCCCGCTGATAGCCTTCAGCTGACACTGGACGGCGCGGCCGGCCAGACCACGCGTTTGGTGGGCAGCTTGGTGTTCGACGTATTTGGCTTTGTCAAAGTCGAAGGCGACTTCGGCATTGAAAGCCGCCAAGGCCAAGTCAAGTTGGCAGGCATCGAAGACGATCCAAAAACCACCGACAAAGATGAAACACTGGTCGATGTGGACATGTTGCTCATTGGCGGCAGCAAGCTCAAGGCCTTTGCAGGCGCTGGCGACATTGGCATTGAACTGACCGACGTCGAGCTGGGCTTGGCGCTCTTGACCGAGCAGGTCACCGGTACCGCCGAGGCCCGCAACTGGACCACGGTGCAAGCAACTGTCGGCAAGGCCGCCTTTGTGGGCATCGATGGCTTGACCATTGAAGTCAACAACTTGGGCCTGTCGGTCAACCGCGAAGCCGGCGACGAGTCCGTGGTGGACTACAGCCTGACGGCCGTCACCACAGACGCGGCCACGGCCCGCAACACGGAACTGACCGTGGCCACCGGCCCTGAGTCCGACTTGCAATTGACGCTGGACGGCGCGGCCGGTCAGATGACGCGCTTGGTCGGCAGCCTCAAGCTCGACCTGTTTGGTTTCATCACCGTGGACGGCGACTTTGGCATTGAAAGCCGCCAGGGCAAAGTCAAGCTGGCTGGCATCCAAGACGACCCGAAAACCACCAACAAAGACGAAACCCTGGTCGACGTGGACATGCTGCTCATAGGCGGCACCAACTTGACGGCCTTTGTGGGCGCAGGCAGCGTGGGCGTGCGCCTGAGCGGCGTAGAGCTGGGTGTGGCCTTGCTGACCGAACAAGTCACAGGCAACGCCACAGCCCGCAGCTGGACCAGCGCGCAAGCCACGGTGCAGCGTGCTTCCTTTGACGGTGTGCGCGGCATGACCATTGCCGTCAACACCCTGGCCTTGTCGCTGAACAACGAAGCCGAAGACGGCTCGGTGGTCGACTACGGCCTGACCGCCAGCACCACCGATGCGGCCACCGCGCGCTACACAGACCTGGCTGTGGCCACCGGTCCGACCAGTGAATTGGCCCTGACACTGAAGGGTAGCGACGGCGACATGATGCAGCTGACCGGCGCGTTGGAGATCGATCTGTTCAGCTTCATCCAGGTCTCGGGCAGCTTTGGCATCACCTCGGCCAGTGCTGAGATGACTTTGGAAGACGGCAAAAAAGTCCAGGGCAAGGCACTCTCATTGGGCGTGAGCGACGGCCGCGCCTTTGTGGGCGTGGGCGGCTCTGACCCTGACCGCGTGGGCTTTGAGCTGCTGGGCCTGGACTTAGGGCTGGTGATGTTCGACACCCCCAGCGTGGCCGACTCGTCCTGGACGGCCTTGTCCGCCAGCGCCGACTCCATCGGCTTTGTGGGCATAGACGGCTTTACCCTCATGGCCCAGGGCATCAGCCTGGAGATGAACAGCGTGGAAGGCACGCTGGGCACCGCCCGTGGCGTGATGGCCCTGAACAATTACGAAGTGGTGTCAGGCGCGGGCCTGGTCCAGACCGTGAGCACCAACGCCAGCCGCGGCGAGGTGCTGGGCCTGAAGATAGACCGCGCCACCCTGGCGATTTCGGACTACATCTACATCAGCGGCGGCTTTTATTTTGAGCAAGCCGATTCTGTGCTCATTGATGTGGGCACGGGCCTGTCGGCCAAGCAGGTCAAGGACGACCCGACCCTCAAGTCGGGCTTGTCCAAGGTCAAGGGCGTGTCGTCCGACTACAGCCGCATCGAGAATTTGCAGGCCGCCTCCACCTTGCTGGCTGCCACCGATGTCGACATTTTTGTCGGCATGGGCCCTTACTTCATTGACGAGAACAACAACGGCTTGTTCGACAGCACCGAAAAGGTCAACGATGACCGTTGGGGCATCACGCTAGAAAACATCGACCTCGGCCTGGTCTTCATGAATCCGACCGACGCAGCCGATCCCGATGGCGTGATCCCCAACATGTACGCCTTGCAGGTCAACTGGGCCGCGAACATCAACATCGACTGGGTGGTGTTTCAGTTCCAGCTTGAAAGCCTGCAGGTTTACGTCAACCAAGGCGGCGAGTGGGGTGACTTGGACGGCGTGCGGCCGTTTATCGACTTCAAGAGCTCGTTTGCTGGCGGCAAGCTGACCTTGGATGCCTCAGGCACCCTCTTTGACTTTGACTACGACAGGCGACTGATTGGCGTGCGTCTGGACGACGCTTTGCTGGGCATTGGCGGCTTCTTCTTCATTGAAGGCACTTTCGTCTTTGAGAAGTCCGACAACATGGCGCTGGATGTGCAAACCCAGTTGCCCAGCCGCCTGACGGGCGAGGCCGCTTCTCTGAACACCGACTTGCGCAAGCTCAAGCGCGATGGTTACCTCTCGGCCGATAACAGCCGCTTTGAGGGCCTGCCGGTGGACTCCATTTTGTTTGGCGCTTCCGATGTGTCCATCAAGATCGGCTCTTACGATGACCCGCTGATACGCCTGGACGGCATCGACGTGGCCTTTGCCACCTTCCGCGCCACCGAGGCGGTCGACCCCAACCGGGTGATCCCGCGCATGTACTCCATGAGCGCGTACTGGCCGGTCAAGCTCGACGTCGACTGGGGCTTCATGAAGCTGGCCATCGACGACATCACGCTCAAGCTCAACACCGGCAGCGACTGGAAGGGCATGAAAGTCGGCCCTTACGCCGATTTGCGCTCTAGCTTTGGCACACAGGGCTTGAAGGTCGAGACCGGCGATGCGCCGATTTTCCTGAACTACAACAGCAGCTTTTTTGGCGTGGAAGTCAGCCGCGCCAGCGTCTCGCTGGGCGACTTCTTCTTCATCCAAAGTGGCTTTGCCATCACGCGCTCCTCTGGAACATCTGTTGACGTGGTCACCGGTTATTCCGACGGCTCCTTCGAAGGCTCCGCAGCCCTGGGCAAGCTCAAGAGCAAGGGCTATTACACCTCGGGCAAGGAGTCCCGCCTTGAAAACGTCGCCATGAAGGCCACGACCATAGGCTTTTCGGATGCCATGCTGTTTGTGGGCTCGGGCCCGTACTTTGTCGACAGCAACAAAGACGGTCGAATCACGGTGGACGACACGCCCTCGGATGACGCTATCGGCTTTGCGGTGAACAACCTCGACTTGGCCGTAGTGCTCTACAGCGACCCCGACAAAGTTGTGCCCGACATGTGGGCGCTGTCGGCGACGGTGGACTTTGTGGGCCTGGTGGGCATTGATTTCCTCAAAATCCAAGGCGAAGAGGTCCGCATCTCGGCCAATCAGGGCGACGAGTGGAAAAAAGACCAAGGGGTCAAGCCCTATGTGGACTTCAAGTCCACCTATGGCCCCACGGGTTTGTCGGTGCTCACCGGCGGCACCCCCATAGACATTGCTTACGACAGCTCGCTCATTGGCGTGTACGTGGGCTTGGCGACCTTGCAAATCAGCGAGTTTGTGTTTGTGCAAGGCTCGTTTGCCTATGAGGCTGGCGCCAAGCGCAAGGTCACCATAGACACCGGCACCAAGTTGGGCGACTTGACCTTCCTGTCCACCGGCCTGCAGCTTGAGGCGGCGAGCTTGTACTCTGACGTCAGGATCTCCAGCGACTGGCGCTCCGTCTCCAATGTGGAGGTGGAAACCACCTTGCTGGGCATCAGCAATGCCAACGTGTTTGTGGGTTACGGCATCCCGGACTGGAAGTCGACCACCCCCATCCGCGACCAGGAAGGCGTTTTTGGCCTGGCCATTGCCGACATCGATGTGGCCCTGGCCATCATGAAGCCCACGGGCACCGTAGGCAAGCTCTTCCCCGAGTTCACCTCGCTCAAGGCCTCCGCCAAAGAGTTTGTGGTGGCTGGTGGCGGCGACATCTTCCAGCTCTTTGGCCAAGACATTGAAGTGCGCATGAACTGGAGCGACGGCTGGAAGAGCGCGCCCGAGACCAAGCCCTCGATTGACTTTGTCAAGAGCTTTGGCCCAGAGGGCTTGGCCGTGCCCACGGGCGCCGAGCCGATTTACATTGACTTTGCGGGCGGCGCCTTCATTGAAGCGAGCATCAAAAACGCCACGCTGATGCTCTCGCAGTTTGTCTATGTGCAGGGCGACTTTGCCTTCCGCAAAGGCGGCTCGCGCGAGGTCACGGTCGAGTACGGCATTTTTGGCACCATCAAGGGCGTGCGCACAAATACCATAGAGTTTGGCGCCAGCAATGTGCAGGCCTTCATTGGCGTGGGCGGCCCCTACATCCAGGACAGCAACCGCGACGGTTATGTCACCGACCATGATGTGATCGAAGGGGGTGTTCTCTACAAGGCCGACCCGATCAACACCAGCGCCATCGGCATTGTGGTGAATGATCTGGAATTCGGGATGAGCATCCTGACCACCCAGGCGCCCGACTTGACCAACCCCAAGTCCATCTTGGTGCCCGAGGGCACCAAATTCACGGCCATGCGTGCCACCGGCAAGCAAATCGCCATGGTGGGTTTGCCCAAAGAACTGGAATTCTCCTTCGAAGACGTGCTGTTCGAGCTCAACCAGAGCGACCAGGACGGCATGATCTTGGACTTCACCGATGGCGGCAAGTCCCAAGGCATGTCCATCAACACGGGCAACCCCAATCGCCCCATGGTGCTGGACTTCAAAGAAGACATGCTGACCGCGTCCATTGGCTACGCGCGCATCAACGTGGCGGGCGTGTTGGCCTTAGAAGGTGGCATCACCTTGCAGCGCCGCACCATGAACGACGCTGAGATTTACATCGCGGGCATTGCCATGCCCATGGGTATCGTGGGCGTCGATGCCCTGGTGCTGGGTGGGCGCAACATTTCGGCCTTTGCCGGTATCAAAGGCCCTTACGTCACCGACAAAGACAAGCCGAACGATCCTGGCTACCACGACACCGCTGACGAGTACGCTGCCGGCGACGTCAACAAGGACGCCATCGGTTTTGCCATCGTCAACCTGGACTTCGGCATGGTGCTGGCGAACCCCTCCTTCATGGGGCAGTCCCTGGACCAGCTGTACTTCGTAGGCATCACGGCCTCGGCCGACTTTGCGGGTCTGGTGGGCACAGAACCCTATGTCACGCTGAACGCCAAAGACATTCGCTTTGGCCTGAACATGGCCATTGCCAATGGCTTCCCGCTTCCATTGACCTTTGTGGATTTTTCCACGGTCAACGACGGTGGCGCACCGGGCATGGACATCCCGATTGGAGCGAACAACTCCATCAACATGGCCGAGCTCAACAACTTTGAGGTGCGCATTGGCATGCAGGCCAATCTGGGTCTGTTTGGTTTGTTCGAAATCAACGCGCCGGCATTTGACTTCACCTTTGAGTTCCCGGACACGGGTGATTTGATCCCCAAGATCAACCTCAAAGAGCTCATGAACTTTGACTTCAGCGTTCCTGCGACTGCGCCTTCGTGGTTGCGTGACTCGATCAGCGGCATCAAGGATGCACTCAAAAACGTTGAGCTGAACATCAGCATTGATGGCATCACCGGCAAGATTGACATTCCCAACCTGACGATTCAGCTGGCGGACTTTATTTACTTCCAGGGTGACTTCAAACTCACCATGGGCGACACCTTCACCGCTGACGCTTACACCGGCATAGATCCTATGCTGGGTGGCGCCATCGATTCTGTGCTGGACTTGGCCACAGCAGAATTGATCAAACTTGTCACGGGACCCGACCTCGCCGATCTGTTGGCGGGCAAGGCCAACATCGTCCAGCGCCTGCTGGGCTTCAACGAGGATTTCACGGTCCTCAACAAGGTGAGCTACAAAGGCACCTCCTTCGGTGCCGGCAACGTCAACCTGTTCGTCGGTGGCGGAGGTAAGCCCGACTTCAGCAAGCCCTTGGCCGATCAGGGCCTGATTGGCTTTGGCATGCAGAACCTGGACTTGGCCATCGGTGTGTACAAGCCCACCTTGCCAGGCGTGCTTGGCACGCTGTTCGGCGATTCGGTGGGAGACGTGACCTCCATCAAGGCCACGGCCGATGAGTTGGGTGCCTACGGCTTTGGCGATTTCCTGAAGATTTTGGGCCGTGACATCACGCTCGAATACAACGACGGCGCCCAGTGGGGCGGCATATTCCGCGCGCTGCCGATTTACCGCGACATCCGCTCCCAGGTGATTGACGCCACCGTCTTGCCGCCCAAAATCACCGAGCGCAAAGGCCATGTGGTGGGCACGGGTGGAGACCCGGTGGCCTTCGACTTCGACGGCTCGCCCGTCATGGGCTTGGACATCGGCCTGGCTGAAATTTCGCTGGCCGACTTTGTGCACCTGCGCGGGTCGCTCGCCTTCCGCAAGGGCGAGGTATTCAACGTCAAAATTGATCCGGGTGGCTTGGGCCCCCTGCTCGCTGACATTGGCGATGTGACCGGCACGGACCTGAACAACATCAACCTCAACGTCGAGGCGATGACCTTGGGCGGCGCCAACTTGGTGGGCTTTGCTGGCATTGGCGGGCCTTACCGCACCGGCAACGACATCAAGGGCGACGGCATCTTCATGGCCAGTGAAGACCGCAACCGCAACGGTGTGCTTGATGCAAACGAAGACAGCAACAAAAACGGTTTGCTGGACTTCAACGAGGACCGCGACAACAACGGCATCATGGATGCGGGCGAAGACGCGCCCGACGGCATCTTGGACGACATCAACGAAAGCGCAGTGGGTCTTGAGATTCACGACGTGGACTTTGGCTTTGCCATCTTCAAGCCCACCTTGTTTGCGGCCTTGGGGCCGGTCTTGCAGACTTACGATCCCACCTTCTACTCGGCCAAAGCCTCGATCAAGCGCGCAGGCCTGGTGGGGATTGACAAGTCGATTTTGTCGGCCGAGCTGCGCGATGTGGAGGTGAACCTCAACACATTTATGTTTGCCTCGGCACCGGCCTATGTGAATTTGGCGCTGCAGGTGTTTGGCCCGCCCGTCATCAACTTCAAGGAAAGCCAGTCCTTCAAGCTCTTCACCGAAGACGTGCGTGGCAACGGCCTGCTGGATTCGGGTGAAGACCTGAACAACAACGGCGTGCTTGATGAGGGCGAAGACAAGCCTGACGGCGCCCTCGACTTTGGTGAAGACACCAACGCCAACTTGCGCCTGGACCCGGGCGAAGACAAAAATGGCGACGGCTTGTTGCAAAAGAGCGAAGACCGCAACCAAAACGGCAAGATAGACCGCGCCGGTTTTGCGCTCCCCGCCGGTGGCAACAACATGATCTTCATGGACTTCGATGAAGAGATCATCCAGGCCAAGGTCGGCTACGCCGAGATCAACTTGGGCGGTGTGCTGCAAATGTCCGCCTCCATGGCGTTCACCAAGCGCTCGGGCGAGCAGGTCACTCTGTCCAATGGTGAGACCACCACGGTCACCACCATGGCCATTGGCATCAACGACGCCAATGCCTTCTTGGGCATCCCCACCATGGTGGATGGCACGCTGCGCGGCTATTTTTACGACAGCAACGGCGACGGCCGCATCGACGAAGTCGACCAAAAGAACAAAGCTGCGGTTGGCATGGTCTTGGAAGACCTGGACCTGGGCCTGTTGATTGCGGCTGAAACTTACATTTCGCTGCAACGTGTGAGCATTGGCGTGTACATCGCCGGCCGCGCCACCATCAACAAAATTGGGCTCAACGGTGTGCCTGGCGTGACCATGCAGGCTCGCGACATTGCCCTGGAAGTCAATCTGGGCACGCGCTTCTCGCTGGACATCGGCAAGATCGTTAAAAACTGGGACTACGATGCCGGCCGGGGCCTGACCACGGTGCAAGAAGGCGACCTGGTGCGCACGGCCGATGGCCTGTACTGGGAGTTCACCGGCCTGGCCAGCCTGCCGGTCAACCTCACGGCCGACTTTGATCCCACCAAGCTGACTGACCCTGAAAAGAAGCTTTGGAAATCCGCCAAGCCCAACGTCACCTTCCAGGCCGACGTCAAGCCCAGCTTTGCGATGACGACCATCGACTTCAGCAAGAGCAGCTGGGAGCGGCCTGGCGAAGACGTCAACGGCAACGGCGTGCTGGACCTGGGCGAAGACCGTGGCAACGGCATGTTGGAGCTGATCGAAGACCTCAACAAGAATGGCCGCCTGGAGCATGGTGAAGACAAAGGCAACGGCCTGCTCGACGGCGCCCAGACCTTGCCTGGCTACGCCATTGCAACCGGCAACCCGTACGAGCCGATTGTGCTGACCTACGACTCGACTTTCCTGCGCATCTTTGGTGTGCTGGAAATGAACCTGTTCGATTTGGTCAAAATCGACGGCGCCATCGACTTCCGCCTCAGTGAAAAAGAGGGCCTGACCGCGTTTGCCGACGTGTCTGTGCAAATCGGCCCCGACAGCATGGGTTTCAAGAGCCAAGCTACGGGTCTGCTGGTCATCAACTCTGGCGGTGTGGCCATGCGCATGTCGCTGGGCCTGGAGTTGGACTTGGGCGTCGCCGAGCTGGACGCCAAGTTCGAGCTCAACCTCAACAGCTTTGGCAAGCGCATCGTGTACGACGTGCCCGAGGTGTTCTGGGACGTCGTCAAGTTCGACACCAAAGACGACATCACCACGCCGCAACGCGAAGACAAGCAGTACGCCATTGAGGCTTATCCGCCTGGCAAGGAAAGCGTCAAAGACAAGTGGACAGGTCCTTATGTGGCGCTGACAGGCAAGGGCAACATGGACCTCATGGGTCTGCTGACCCTGCGTGGCGACTTTGCAGTCATTGCGGCCTTCCCCAAAGACAACGCTGGCAACACCGCCTTCCGCTTTGAAATCGGCGTGACTGCCGACCTCGAGCTCAAGCCCCTGGCACGCCTGAACGCCACCGGTACCTTGGGCCTGATCGTCGATTCCGGCGGCCCAGGTTTGTACGGCAGCCTGGAAATCGGTGGCGCGGGCCGCGACTCCATCATCCTGGACGGTGGCGGCGCCTTCAGCATCGCGGGTCGCTTCTTGCTGCAGATCAACACCACCAACACCATCCAGCTGGCCCGTGGCCGTGATGCCGAAGGCAATGTGTTCGACGCGGACAACAACCCCATCATGGTGGAGTTGACCCCGCAGTCGCTGCGCATTGCCGGTGGCGCCAAGGTGGCGATCGGACCGCTGAGCCTGGAAGGCTCGGTGGACTTCCTGATCAATGACAAAGGCGTGCAGCTGGCCATGCAAGTGGTGCTGGACATGTCGTCTTTTGGCAAGATCCAGGTCAAGGGCGCGGCCGCCATTGGCATAGACGCTGCCGACAAACCCTTCTTTGCGCTGTACCTGAACTTCAGCACAGAGATGAACATCGCGATCTTGAAGATCAAGGCCGAGGCCTCGCTGCGCATCAACACCAGCAGTCTGGACTACACCACCTTGCAAGGCGATGTGATCAAGGCCAACACCATGTTTGACCTGGAGTTGCGCGGGGTCATCGATATCTTCTTGTTCGACGTCGAGTTCTACGGCCGCATGAGCGTGATCGATTCGGTCTTCAAGCTCGAATTCGAGGGCAAGCTCAACTTCTTCAACATCACCACCGTGGAGGTGGGCGGCTTTGTGGATTCCTTGGGCAACTTTGAGTTCCGAGGCAAGATTGAGATCGACATTTACTTAGGCCCGCTGCACCTGAACGCAGGCGCCAGCTTGCTGCTCAGCAGCAAGCCGCGCTTTGCGGCGGCCGTGTGGGGCTCGCTGGACTTTGAGCTCAAGATCGGCTTCATCAACATCGACTTCACACTGGCCGGTTTCCGCGGCGAGATCGACATCACACCCGCCAGTGGATACCTGATGGCGCGCGTGACCGTCATGGGCATTTCCGTCTCAGGCAGCTACCTGTGGTCCTGGACAGACCCACCGCGTGTCTCGCACATGGAGGGCGAGACCCTGGTGCTTCACATGGGCGATGCGCTGGGCCGCTATGGCGAGGCCGATTACAACGAAATCATCAATGAGGGCGCGGGCGTTGAGTTCGACCGCGATCTCGACATGTACATCGTGCGCTCGCTGGGCCAAACCGACTACTACAGGCGCAGCCAGGTCAAGGCCATCAAGGCCCACGGTGGCACGGGCAACGACTCGCTCTACATTGGCGAGGGTGTGGACGCGGTGCTTGACCTTGACGGTGGTGCAGGCCAAGACAGCTTCTTGATCCAGGGAGGCCTGTCGCAAGGTTGGGTTGACGGCCAATTTAAGTACTCCATCGTCTCCGGTGGCGCCGGTGACGACGAGTTCTTCAGCGGCGCCGCACAAAGCGCACGTTTCTTTGGTGACGACCGCCCCTTGGCCGGCGCACTGACTTGGGCCGTGCCCTACACCGGCTCGCGCGGCAACGACCGATTCAACGGCGGCGCAGGCCCTGTGGTGGTGGACATGGGCCTGGGCAACGACAAAGTGGCCACTGGCCCCAACGCCGACACCGTGATCATTCGCGCAGGCACCAGCCGTGTGGACACCGGCGAGGGTGGCGACACCCTCTTGCTGGACCCGAACTACGGCCTGACCACGCTGACTGTGACCGGCGGCACAGGCAATGATGTGCTCCGCATTGCGGCTTTTGCCAGCACCGCCGACATCACCCTGGGCGCCATGAGCCTGGAGCATGCCGCTCCCACCGGCTACCTGACAGTGAACTTCAACGACAAGCTTGACCGCATTGAGTTGAACGACACGGCCGCCAACACGCGGCTCAAAACCGTGTCCATGGACTGGGCTTCCACCGATTTCTCGCTCAACGCCAGTGAAACGGTGAATGTCACGGGCACCAACTTCAAGGCCGCCGACGGCTTGCTGAGCATCAGCGCCCAGCGATTTGTGGGTACTTTCAACACCCAAGTGGCCGAGCTCAGCCTGCAAGCCCGCGATGCCGCCACCACCTCCGACCTGGTGGTCAACGAGCTCGACAGTCTGCGCTTGGTGAGCGACCGCTGGAGCCAGGGCGGCCTGGTCACGGCCTCGGGCCGCTTGGCGGTGACGCTGGCGGGCGCCGAATCCACGCTGACGCTGGCTTCTGGCCGCATGGCGGCGGGCGCCGGCGGAGAAATTCGTTTGGTGGCTGACGACATTGACTTTGCAACCGGCCGCGACAAAGTCTCGGGCACGGGCCTCTTGAGCATCACGGTGCGCACCGCAGGCCAGGACATGCGCGTGGGCGGTGCGGCCCAAAGCTTGTTTGGCAACGACCAGTCGCAAGCGGGCCCTACGGGCTTCATGGCCCTGGCCATGCAAGACCTGGACGCGTTGGCCGACGGCTTCAGCGAAATCCGCATTGGTGAAGGCGCGACCCAGTCCACCATGGTGCTGGGCGACGCCGAAGACGTGACGATTGGCGGCACCAGCTTCAGCGCCCAGTTCACCGACAGGCTCAAGCTTATCGCCGACGAAATTGTGGTGGCGGGCGATGTGCGCTCGACCACGCAGATCAGCACGCAAAGCCGCTTGCTGCAGGTGCGCTCGGCCAACTTCCAGACGCCACTGGGCGCGCCCGATGCGGGTCTGAGTGCCGTCAACCTGGACCTGCAAGTCACTGAGCAGGCCGATGTCAACGGCTGGCTGATCGCCCAAGACGCGCTGACCCTGAATATCCAGGGCAGCACCGGCGTGGGCGGCTATGTGCGCTACGACGCGCAGCCCAACAGCTTTGCCGGCTCCATGGGCGGCAGCTTGCTGGTCACGGGCAATAACGGTGTGCTCACCTTGAACGCCAGCGGCTCTGTGGTCAGCGCCTCTGGCATGGAGGCCACAGGCACCGGCGCCAGCATCGCCATCAACAGCGCCAGCAGCCTGACCCTGCGCAGCGCGGCCAACGTGCAGGCCTCAGCCGCCAACTCCAGCATTGCCTTGAGTGCGGGCGACTACATGCACCTGCTGACCAGTTCCAGCGTGTTCTCGGGCGTGCGCATGGTCAATGGCCAGCCCAGCCTCACCGGTAGCGGCGCCAGCTTGTCGATCTCTACCCCAGGCGAGCTGCGATTGTCGGGCGCCGTCACCGCAGGCGGTGCACTCAGCATTGCCGCAGGCGAGTCACAGTTCACCTCGGCCAGCTACTTTGACAGCATCCTTGACCGCAAGATCGAGTCGGTGAACACACCGGGTGTGGGCGCGGCACTGACCACAGCGGGCGACATCACCACGGCCATCAGCGGCCTCAACAGCAGCTCCTTGAGCGCGGCCCTTAAGTCATTGGTTCAGGGCACGGCCTTGGCCTTGACCAGCGTGGACAACCTGGTGGTGCAGTCGCTGGCCAATTACAAGCCCTTTGGCGAGCTGACAGCCGCACAAAAAGCCGAGGTGTCCGCCATGCTCGGCTATGCCGTGTACCAAGCACCTGTGGGCGGGGGCAGCACTGCCTTTTACAACGCTGCCACGGGTGTCTTCACCACCGCGTTGAGCCAGGGCCACACCGTGGCCAGCAATGTGGGCTACACGCGCTATGACAACGTGTTTGTGCGCGAACTTGCCGACGGCACGCTCGATATTCGCCAGAGCCTGCTTGAAGGCGCCTCGGCCGATTACAGCAACGCACGCATCAATTGGACAGGCGCCGGCGTCACGGCGCCAGCAGCCAACGCCACTTTTGCTCAGCTGACGGCCGCTCAAAAGTTGGTCGTGGCCGAGCACCTGGGCTATGTGTTTGACTACTACGCCATGCCGGGCGACTTGTGGGACAAGGGCACCGAAGCCCTGACCGACGACGTGGCCCGCCCTGATGTGGACGCAAGCTGGTCTGACCTCTCTCAAGCTCAGCGCTCCGTCGTCACGGGCTTCATTGACAACGTCGAATTTGTCAGCGCACGCACGGCCTTCCAGGGCAAGTGGTCGGCTTTGACCACCACGGCCGTGAACTGGCAGGCTGCGGGTGTCACTGCGCCCGATGCCGCGCAGGAAAGTTTTGCCTCGCTCAGTGGAGCTCAAAAACTGGTGTTCATTGAACACGTGGGCAAAGTGCTGGACTACGCATCGCTGCCCGAGGCCTTGTGGACGCAAGGCACCACCAGCACCGCGGATGACGTGGCCAGGCCGGGCCAAGCTGCCGGCTGGTCCACGCTTAGCGCGGCTCAGCGCCAAGTGGTGGTGGCCTGGCTGGACGGCCAACTCAACACCTCGGCCCGCGTCACGCTGCAAGGCAGCTGGGCGAGCGCTGCCACCGCCAACATGGGCTGGTCGGCCGCAGGCGTGGCCACACCCACCACGGCCCAGACCACCTGGGCCTCGCTCAAAGGCGCGCAGCTCATGACGCTGCTCGAGCACTTGGGTTACAGCTACGACTACGCCAGCATCCCCGACGCCTCGTGGCAAGGTGCGGCAGGCACCACCGACGATGTGTCCCGGCCGCTGCAAAGCCAGTCATGGTCGCAGCTGTCCGCCGCCCAGCGCGCCGTGCTGGTGCGCTATGTGGACACCGAGCGCAACGCATCTGTCACCACGGTGCCGGTCTATGTCAAGGCCTACGCGGCTGAGGTGACTGTGCCATCCGACCGACTCATCATGCAGGGCAATTGGGCCAACATGAGCTCAGCTGCCACCATGTCCTGGACGGCGGCGGGCGTGACCGCTCCCACGAGCGCTCAAACCACCTGGGCGCATCTCACAGGCGCCCAGCAAATGGCACTGCTCGAGCATGGCGGCTATGTGTACGACTACCGTGCCGTGCCCGACGCGGTGTGGAGTCAAGCCACTCCACGTCCGAGCCTGGACACCGACTGGTCTGAGCTCTCGACAGCCCAGCGCAGTGCGCTGACCACTTTCATAGACGTTTCGCGTGCCACGATGCCCTCGGCCTTGCCAGCCTCCCAAGTGCCGGCGCTGGCCCGCCAGGCGGTCGCACCTGAGGCGCCGCTGTCAGAGCGCTATGTGCTCACCAATTCCGACCACTATGTGCTGCGCTTGGTGCCTGCGGTCAAGAACTTCTTCAACTACAACGCCCCGGTGGGTGCGCAGGTGCTGACCGGCTTCAGTCAGGGCCTGGTCTCTGATTACCGCAACGAGCAGATCAGCTGGGGCAGCGTCTCGGCGCCCGCCGCAGGCACCGCTTTTGCGAGCCTGACCGACGCGCAAAAACAGGTGGTGACCTCCGCTTTGGGTTACACCTATTACGCCGGCACCAATTACATCAACGCCGCTGCCGCCCCGCTCGAGCGCGTGGTGCAGGGCTTTGGCTCGGCCAACTACAACTTGGCCAGCATCGACTGGGGCGGTGTGGCCACCCCGGCGGCGAACACGCCGTTTGAAAGCCTGAGTGCGGTCCAGCAAAACGTGGTGCTCGACAAACTTGGCTTGGTGCGCGCCCAGCGCGAGCTGTTCGTCAACCCGACGGCCAATGCGGCCGAGCGCGTGCTGGCCAGCGTGCCGGTGCTGAGCACCGTCTACTCGAACATCGCTGCGGCCAAGTGGGCCGGCATGGACCAGCCCATCGATGCGCTGCCCTTCGATGCGCTCAGCGTGACCCAGCAAACCGTGGTGCTCAAAGAAGCCGGTTACAGCCGCTGGACGGGACCGTCTTTCTACGACGCCAGCACCAACAGCTACCGCCTGGGCCTGACGCAAGGCGCCACCGGCGACTACAGCAACGCCACCGTTGCCTGGAGTGACATTGAGGTGCCCGCGGCAGGCACGGCTTTTGACGCGCTCAGCGAAGTGCAGCGCGCCCGGGTGCTTGCAGCCACCGGTTTTGAGCGCTACACCGGCACCGTCTACCACAAGGCCGGCCAGGGTGCGAACACCGTGCGCCAGACCTTTGTGGAAGGTGAGGGCGGTGACTACAACAACGCCCAAATGGTCTGGGGCGCGGGCAACGACATGCCCACCAACCGCTGGCTGTTGACCGACAGGCTCAACCCCACACAGACCTTGGTGGCTTATGCGCTGGACAGTAACAACGACGGCGTGGTCGAAAAGCTGGAGTTGCACGAGACGCATCCGCTGACTGGCCAGCGCGGCTTTGGCTTCTTGCTCACCGGCACGCTGACGGCCCTGAAGGCCGACACCGATTTGCGCATCTCCGTCAAAGACGCCGCCATCATTCGCGGCACCATCAACTTGCTGGGCGAAGGCTCAGACCTCTTCATCCAGTCTGACAAGTTTGTTTACTGGGAAGGCGAGGCCACCGTGCCGGGCGAGATCACCATGCGTGGTGGCGTGTCGGCCACAGGCGCGGCATTGACCGTGCCTGGCGCCAACGCGCAAGGCATCAGCTTGTATGTGCACGCCTCGTCGCAGATGTACGCCAAGTCTGGCAACGTGCTGCTGCAAGGCGCGCAAGACGTGGAGATCTGGGGCAAAGTGGGCGCGGGTGGCTACAACAGCACCAGCGGCCTGGTCTGGAACACCCCGGACGCAGGCATCACCGTGCTGGCTGGTCAGCAGATCTTCATTGACAGCGCACTCA
Source organism: Flavobacteriales bacterium (assembly GCA_044368255.1). Taxonomy (GTDB): domain Bacteria; phylum Bacteroidota; class Bacteroidia; order Flavobacteriales_D; family UBA2798; genus CAMBFX01. The sequence continues at coordinate 10,698 of JBIPLT010000408.1, read as the reverse complement.
CGGCCACCGGCTTTGTGAACGTGAGCACCAGCGGCGCCCCGGGTGCTGGCGACAACGGCTTTGGCGTGATCATTGGCACGGCCGGCGGTCTCAATGCCCTGGGGCTGACCAGCACCACCACGGGCTCGACCGTCACCGTCAACGCCGTGGGCGGCATCAGCGTGATGGGCCAGATCACCTCGGGCGGCGCGGTCACGCGCACCATCGTGGATGGTTTGCCGCGTGACGTGGTCAGCTGGGTCGAGAAAAATTCCACCCTCACGCTGCAATCGGCCGCGCAGGTCTATTTGGGCGGCATGGCCCGCGCCCGCGACGGCAGCCTCAATGAATTGGGCGGCACCTTCCGCGCTAGCCAATTGATCACCGTGGACTCAGGCGTGTCCACCGACGGCACTGGTGTCAAACTGCCGGGCACAGGCCGCATGAGCACGGCTCAAGAAGCAGGCCGCATTGTCATCAACGCGCTGGGCAACGCCGACCTGTTTGGTCAGGTGGTGGCCGGTGGCGAGATCGTGGACATGCGCGACAGCCGTGGCACGCTCATTGGCAGCTTGCCGGTCTACAAAGACGGCGACTCTGAAATCATCATCCGCGCCCAAGGCCAGGCCAACCTGGGCAAGGGCCTGGTGGCCGGCAAATTGATCGACGTGCTTGGCGGCACAGGCAGCCGCACGGCTACGCAGGCCGAACCTTGGCTGGACGACGGCGTTGTGCTGAGTGGCGACACCCGCCTGCGCACCTTCCGCGAAAACAGCCAGATCAAACTGGGCGCCACCGGCGACGTGACTGTCATGCTGCCGGCTTGGACCTACGAGGTGCTGGCCGACGGTTTTGCTGAGTTTGCCAAAGGCGATTTGAGTGCCAACGCGTCTTTCAACATGAGCCTGAACCTCGGTTCTGGCGACGTGCGCACCGGTCTCATCACCATCAGCCAGACTGCCGCTGCCAACAACACCGACCTGTTGGGCCTGGTTGCTGATGTGCAGGCCGCCATCAACACCACGCTGGGCGTGACCGCTGACCAAGTGCGGGTGCGCGACTTCAACGGCCGCTTGCAATTGGTGGGTGGCTACCAGTTCAGCATGACCCGCGTGGACGGCGGCGGCGCCCAACGCCTGGGCTTTGGCCAAATTGGCGATACCAAAGCCGCAGGCGCCAGCGCCACGGCCCTGCGCCTGCCCACGGTGGACGCCAGTGCACGCGGCTCCAAAGTGCTCATCGGCAATGCGCAGCAGGCCGGTGGCTCGGTCACCCTGTCGGGCTATGTGCGGGCTTACACCGGCATTGACTTCAACACCCTGCCGCGTGCCAGTGGCGAGCAAAACGTGTTGCTGACTGCCAGCAGCCGTTTGGAAACGCTCAGCGGAGGCATGACGCTCAGCCCGGCGGGCAACGCCGTGTTTGAGGGCGAACTGGTGGCCTTGGGCCGTTATGCGGACATCGTCATCAACGCCAAGCAAACGCTGGAGATCCGCGGCCGCCTCGAAGCGCAGCGCGACATCATCGTGAACGCCGGCACCACGGCCAACATCAACCCGCTGGAAACCAGCCTGGCCACGCTGGGCACCAGCGAGCTGATCACCCGCGACCCGGGTGGCCGCATTGTGCTGACGGGCCTGAACAATGTACTGATCGACAGCGTCATCGGCCGGGGCAACACCCAGCTGGCCCGCCTGGACATCACCAGCAAAGAAGGTACGCTCACCGTGGCCCAGCGCAGCGGCTGGCTCGAGACCGGCGCCCTCATGACCTTGCGCGGCGACGATGTGGTGATTGCCGGCGTCATCAAGAGCAGCCTGGCCACCCCGGCCACCTACGACGACGAGGTGCTCATTGAGGCCAAGCGCGACGTGGCTCTGGGCGGCAGCTTCACCTTGGCCGGCTCGCTCAGCGTGACCGCCGGGCGTGACATCAGCGCCCCTAGGCTGAGCCTCATGGCTTCGGCCTCTGGCCAGCACCTGCTGCTGGGTGCGGGCGGCAACATCGACCTGGGTACCACCAACGGTACGGGCGGTGTGGTCATGGCCGCCGACACCTTGCTGACCCTCTCGGCTGCACAGCGCCTGAGCGTGGGCCGCGATGCGGTGCTCTACAGCGAAGCCTCTGAAAGCCGCATCGAGCTGTCGGGCGGCACCATCAGCGTTTTGGGCGGCGTCAATGCCGGCGCCACTTACAACAGCGTCAATCAGACGAGCAGCTGGACGGGCAAAAACGCCACCATCGACGTGCGTGCGGGCTCGGGCTTTGTGCTGGGCAGCACCACCGTGGGCGGCAAGCTCTGGGCCACGGGCCGCATTTCGGTCAATGGCGCACCTGACACCGCAGGTGTGGGCATTGGCATGTCGGCCAGCAGCTCCATCTGGTCTGACGCTACGGCCAAGTTCAACCTGACCACGGCCACCTGGGATGAAGCTGCTGCAGGCGCCGACGGCGGCATCAGCTTGAGCAGCGACGGCGACATTTGGCTGCGCGGTCAGGTCAGCGCCTCCGACGTGGGCGCTGACATCAGCATCGCTTCCCGAGCGCAGCTCATGGTCGACGGCCTGGTCTCGGCCGACGACCAACTCAGCATCACGGCCGGCATCCACCAAAGCGGCATTGCCGTGCTGGTTGAAACCCTGGTGCTCGATGCCAGCAACAACTACGTCTCTGGCGGCACGCTGGACACGGCCGCGGGCGGTGCCATCCGCGTCACCGCCACCGACTCGATCTACGTCAAGGGCGTGCTCGGTCAGCGCGACTTGGGTGAGGCCCGAGTGGGCTTGCTGCGCCTGCAGTCCACCGACAAAGACGTGTTTGTCTACCGCAACATCAACGTGCGTGACACGCTGGAGATGGACGCTGACAACATCCGCGTGCGCTCGGGTGCCTATGTGTATGCCACCGGTGTGGACTCGCAGGTCTTCATGAAGGCCCGTACCAGCCTGGAGGTCTCGGGCAGCAACGCCGTGTCACCCGCCAACCCGAACGACGCCATCATCATGGCCGACAAGCTGATTCACTTGTTGGCGCCTGTGGCCGATGTCAACGGCATCATCTCTGCGGGCTTGGCAGGCAAGGGCGCCAGCGACGGCCGCATTCTGGTCAACGTAGGGCAAACGCTGACCATTGCAGGCGGCGCGCTGTCTTCCAACCGCAACATCGAGCTCAATGCCGGTGTGGACATGGCCTGGAGCCGCAGCCGCTTGGAAGGCACCATTTTGCGCAGCGAGCTCATTGGCGGCAACATTGTGGTCAGCGGCCAAGCCTTGCTGACCGCAGCCGAGGGCGCCATCGTGCTCAAAGCCGGCGGCGATGTGACGCTCGATGCAGCGCAAAACGTCAGCTCCACCCGCTCTGTGTCGGTGGAGAGCTACAAGACCGTGGCCGAGACCCTCACCACGGTGGTGGGTTATGAAAAAGTGGCCTTGCCCAATCCCATTTTGGTGCCGGTGGTGACCTGGGAAACCACCCAAATCACCGAAGTGGTCGAGTACAAAGAGTTCAAGGTCGGCTCGCAGTACACCACCATGGACGTGGTGTTGACCCAAGTGGGTTACTACAACCCGCTCAAAGAGGTGGCCAAGCGCTTTGTCGAGGTGCTCGCTGAAGGCGTGGACTACACCAACGCGGCGGTGAACTGGGCAGCCTCGGGCGCCAATGCACCTGGCAACGACTATAGAAACCTGGCCACTTACCTGGAGTTCACCGGCCTGAACGACGCGCAGCGCACGGCCGTGCTCAAGCACACCGGCTACATGCCGCTCTTCCAGTTTGACTACAGCAACGCTGTGCTCAAGAAAACCTTCAAAGGCGTGGACCAGCCCGACCAAGCCATCACCCCGGCCTGGAGCGCAGCCGAGCAAGTGGTGTACTACCTCGACGTGGACGGCTGGCGCGACCGCTATGTGCGCATGCCCAAAGGTGCCAATGAAGACATCTTGCGTGTCGAGTCCAAGGGGCAGACCGAGTTCTTGGTCATTGATAAAAACGCGGCCGTAGCGCAAGTGCAAACCACTGGCTTTGATGCAGGCGGTAACTTGTTCGAGTTGCCCAACACGGGCAGTTGGACCACCGCACGCAACACCGCCACCGGTGAATTGGTGGGCCGATTCCAAGAAGTGGGTCGGGTGAAGTACAGCCAAATCACTTCTAACTACTATTTCCCTGAAACCAACGGGGCAGTTTCCGCTGGCTTGCGCGGGTATCAAGGCGGGATCGAACCACACGCGCCCAACGAAGACGGCCGCGGCACCTGGTCAGCCGCTTACAACGGCTTTGGCGTGAAAACCTACGACTTTGACGCTCGCGCCAGTGATGACGTGCTCTCTCGCAACCCGCAGTGGGAATACACCAAATCAGTTGAGACGGCCATTGCTTTTAACAACGACCCCAACGGTTCGTACGCAGGTGCCGTTTACACCACCGGCGAAAGCTTGGCTAAACAAGACTGGGCTGCTGCCGCAGAGGCCACGCAAATGGGCCGCTTCACTGACCGAGTGCAGGGCTTTGACAGCTACCTCGATGCCTTGGCGTTTGACACCTCGGCCTTCATCCAGTTGGGTGGCGCAAGCATGAATGCCAGTAAGTTTGGATTCCAGTACAAATACTGGTCCGACTGGATCAACCTGGGTGAATGGTCGCGCGGGGGCGGCCGCGCCTGGGTAGGCACCGATGCCACTATTTTTAATATCTCGACGACCATCAGCGGTTTCAACGGTTTTCAGACCGTCCGCAACAACTTGAACGAAACGGACCCATACAAAACCACGGTCAACAACGGTGGCTTCAACCTGAACGCGCAAACAGGCGGCGCCTGGAACACTGCCAACCCAGGCGACCAAGGTTATGACCAGGTTCGCTCAACGGTGCGCTACGTTGACGACAGAGGCAAAAAAGGCGGCTCCGAGTACAACGTCTACCAAGTGGACGGGCGCAAGGAATTCGACCGCACCATCCAGGAAAACTATTACGACTACACCTACCAGTGGACGTCCAAGTGGAAACCGGTGTACGACCAGCGGATCAAGCAGGAATTCAAGCTGGTCACGCAAAGCACCAACTTGTTTGAAAAGCTGCCCATAGAGCAGACCACCACCAAGCAAGTGCCTGTGGTGAACTTTGAGAGCGTGACCGTGTGGGAGATGCGTCCCATCACCTCCACCGAGACCGTGCTCAAAACCGTGGCCAGCACCGACACGGCGTCTGTGCGCGCCTTTGGCGAACCCGGCAACTCCATGGGTGCGCAAAACATCACCATTGCCTCGGGTGGCAAGATCAGCCTGAGCGGTAAGCTCCAGGCCGCTCAGACCATGGACCTGAGCGCTGAAGACACCTTGCGCGTGCAAAGCGCAGCGACCACCGTGGTGGGCAACCAGACGGTGTCGATTGCCTCGGTGCTGCAAGCTGAAACGCTCAGTTTGTTTGCCGGGCGCTTGCTCACGGTGGCCGATTCGGCCGAGCTCAAAGCCGTGCAAAACGCGAACACCGCCAGCACCACGGCCAGTGCGAGCCTGACCGGCGACCGCGACATCATGCTGGGCGGCGTGGTCAGCGCTGTTGATGGCGCCGCCATCACCGTCACCGCCTCGGCCGGCCGCGATTTGAACCTGTCGGGCCGCATCAACGCAGGCAACGTGGTGTTGATGTCCGGCCAAGGCCTGGCCAAGAGTGGCCACCTCACGGCCGATGCCGACACTCAGGTCACCGCCAGTACGGGTGGCATCACCTTCACCACGGGCGCGGTGGGCGGCGACATTGAACTGAGCAATGCCACCTTCACGGCCAGCGCCAGCGGCCAGGTCATTAACATGACCTCGGCCAAGGGCAGCATCACGCAAACCTTGGTCTCACGCAGCTTCACCGATCCGGTCAGCAACGTGGTCACCACCCAGATGTTGCCGAGCGGTTTGCTCTCAGCCGCAAGCGTGTTGGCCACTGGCGACAGCGGCATCACGCTCAACACGGCCACGGCGTTCGTCAACCTGGCGCTCTCGGGCGTGGGCAACATCAGCCTGTTCAACACCGGCAACCTGACCGTGACGCGCGCGCTGACCAAAGACGGCAGCATTGACATCGTCAATGCGGGCAACGTGGATGCCGTGCAACTCAAAGCCTTGGGCTTGAGTGACCGCAACGACATCAGCGTGCGCACTGACAAGCGCCCTGGCACGGCCACAGCCAACCTGCGGGTGGGCGAATTCTCCACAGGCAACGCCACTGGCGTGCGTCGCGGCGACGTGGTCTTCCAGGTGCAAGGCGAGCTGAGTTTTGTGGACGCCACCAAACCCATTGAAGCCGATGACCTGAGCCTGGCCATCTACGGCGGGCTGGGCACCAGCACGGCATCTGTATTCACCCGCGTGAACAGCCTGAGCCTCCAAACCAAAGGCGTGGGCGATGTGTTCATCAACCAGGGCACCCAGCTGCTCAAGCTCAACAACGTGGAAGTGGCCGACGGCGCCTTCACGGTGGTGGCTGCGGGTGCGGTGGACTTGGTCAACGTGCGCTCGCTTTCCAACGACGATGCCAACGACGTCCGCATCACCGCTGCAGGCGACGTGTTTGTGCGCTCTGTCTCGGCGGGCTTGTACGCAGCTGACGCTTCTCAAGCCCCGGTGGTGCTGAACTCGGCTGGTGCGGTGATGGCCAACACCAGCTTGAGCTCTCAGGGCGATGTGTTCCTCACCTCCACAGGCGGGCGTGTGCTCGAGACCTTTGTCGACACCGATGTTGATGTGGTGGCCGATGTGCTGACCATAGAGGCTGCCCTGGGCATCACCGGCCTGGAGATGGCACTCAACACGCTGGATGTGCGCACCACCAGCGGTGACATCACGCTCTTTGAGGTGGATGGCTACCTGGAAAAATCCAAAGGTCTGGACGTGCTGCGCGCGGTCATCACCACGCCCACAGCCGGTGCTGATGACGTGAGTCTGACGGTGCAAGGCGAGCTGCGTGTGGGCCGTGTGGCCGTCAGCGGGGGGGCAGGCTACAGCGGCCTCATCAAGGGCGATGCGATCCGCCTGGAAAGTCAGAACGACAGTGTCTCTGTGCTGCGCCCCGCCACGGGCGAGGCCCTGGTCTACACCCGCGGCATTGGCTTTGCAGCCGCTGACGCGGTGCAGCTCTACCGCTTCTTTGCCGCACCCGAGCGCCTGGAATACCGCGCAGGCACTTACATCCAGTTTGGTGAAGGCACGGATGCCAACCCCTACTCGCGCAAGCTGCCCACGGTGCTGTCGGCCGACACCCTGATTTTGGAAAGTGGTGGCACGCTCACGCTGGACGGCAGCTTGTCCGCCAACCGTTTGCTTGAACTGGTGGCCGGTGAAGACCTGGTGCTCAAGGGAACGATCAGTCTCAAAGGCACGCGTTACGACGGCACGCAGGACACGGACAGCAAAATTGACGAAGTGGTGCTCACCGCCAGCGGTGTGCGCAACGCCAGCAAGGCCTTTGACTTCACGGGCGACGGCAAAACCGATGCCATCGTGACCGAGGCCAAGGCCGGCATTGACTTCAACCTCGACGGTGACTTTGCCGACAGCATCAACGAAGGCTCGGTGCCTTCGCCCACCGGCTTTGTCAACATTCAGACCAACGACCTGCCGGCCGAAGACTTTGAGATCCGCGCCCTGCGCGACATCTTCATCGACTTGAACGAGGCCGGCGGCGCGGTGCGCAACTGGAGCTTGTCTGGCTTCATTGGCGGTTTGAACGGGTTTGAGTCGGCCCAGAACGTGACGCTGCGCGTCGAAGGTGCCCTTTCTGTCAAAGGCGGCATTGTCTCTGCCAGCAGCACAGGTGGTCAGCTGTCGCTCAAGGCCGCCTCCATCAGTTCGGACGGCGCCTCGGTCTTCATTGCCGACAACTTGGTGGTGGACACCTTGGGCTCCGCTCAGCTCAACACCTTGGTCACGCGCCTGACGCTGGACTCTCGCGTGGCGGGCAACGTGAGCATCAACGAGGCCACGGGCCTTGACATTGATTCTTTGGTGGCCAACGACGGCAGCATTGAGGTCACCTCAGGCGGTGATATGCGTGTGCGCGATGTGCGCAACACCGCCGACGGCGACAGCATCACGCTCAAATCGGGCGCTGATTTGTATATAGACAGCGTCGAGGCAGGCACGGCCGTGGGCGCGCTCAAGACAGCGGGCACCGTGGTGGTGGACGCCAAAGGCCGGGTTTATGAATGGGCTGCCGTGCAGCAGGTGTTTGCCCAAAACAGCACGCTGACCAGTGCCGCCTCGGGCACCAGCCAAAGCAGCCGACTGTCGTTTGATGCGCCGGCTCGCGTCATTGCCACACAAGTGGCGGCGTCTGGAGTCAAGCAAATCACCGGCTTGAGTTTTGAGCAGCGCGAACTCACCGTGGGCGACGAGTACGCCGTCACGGTGGGCACCAGCATCTACACCAGCACTGTGCAAGCGAACACGACTTGGGCCAGCTTGTTGGATGACCTGAAGTCGAAAATCGACAACGACGGCGTCAATCCCACCTCGGCGACTGTGGTGGTGGGCGCGCGTCAGTTGGTTCTGACGGCCGACAACAACAACCAAAGTTTCACGGCCACGGGCGCAGTCACCTTTGCACTGGCCGCTGGCGACGAGGTGTCTGTGCAAATCGACAGCCGCCGCTACGCCGTCACGGCCACGGCGGGTGCAGGCTGGAGCACATTGCTCAGCAGCTTGGCCACCAAGGTACAAGCCGGTGAAACCGGCGCTTTTGCCAAGACGGTGACCGCAGGCGCGACCACGCTGACGGTGACTGCCAACGCCAACAACCAGGCCTTCCAGGCCGCGGGCAACCTGAAATACTCCGCGCTGGACCAGCAGTCGGCCGAGCTGTTTGGCTGGCGTGTGGAAGTGCGTGACGGCAGCTTCTCTTCTGGCACCAACAACATTGCCCTGGCCCCGCTGGTGCTGAGCGATCCGACCGTGCGCGGCACAGGCTTGGAGCTGGAGGTGCGCACCATTGCCGCCAACGGCTTGAGCAAAGCCACCACCTCCGTGACGCAAACCGGCGCATTTGCCACCGGCACTGGCGTGCAGTCCAACAACCAGACCCTGACCACTGCGGCCGGCAGCTTGACCACGCAAGTCAGCACCGTGAACTTCCCAGGTGAGTTGGGTCTCGGTTACGAGTACAGGCTGAGCATCAATGGAGCGGCGGCTCTGTCGGTCGAACCGGGCAAGGACAACTTGGCCACCACCGCCAGCTGGACCGACGTGCTGGGCAAGTTCAGGACCTTGATTGAAGCCAGCAGCCCCGTGGATGTGGCTTTTAATGCCGACTTGCGCCAGCTCACGCTGACCGCACGGGTGGCCAACACGCCATTCACTGTGAGCGCACTACAGCTCAGCCAAGCCACAGCCACGCCGGTGGCCAACGCCGTGGCCGATGCCGGCACGGTGGTGCAGTCTGCAGGCACAGGTGGTTTCCAAGCCAGCGACCTGAGCTTTGCCGACGCCGCGCTGACCGTGAACAGCGAGTTTGCGGTGGTGATCAACGGCAACCGCTACGCCACCCAAGTGGGCAGCAATGTGGTGATGGAGTTGGCTGGCGTGAACGAGGCACAGGTTAAGTTGAGCTCTGTGGCGCCTGCCGTCTCTTTGGGCTCAGCCACACAGTCGCAAGCGATCACGGTGGACTTTGCCAACGTGACTTTGACGGGTACCCGAGACGTGGTGCTCAGCCTGGCAGGCGGCAGCTCGACCACGGTGCTGACTTCTACGCTTGTGGGTGCCACGGCCGCAGAATTGGCCGCAGATTTGGCGGCTGACATGGCGACAGCCCTGACCAGCGCCGACATCACCGATGCGGCCAGCGGCACCACGCTTGTACTCAGTGGTACCACGGTGCCCAATGTGACGGTCAAGACGGGGACGGTGTTCAACAGTGCAACCACCGGTTCGGCCTTGAACTTGGCTTCCCTCAACTTGACCGATCTGTCGGCCGTCGTTGTGGAAGTAGGTGGTCAGACTTACAGTGCGCCAGTGACTGCAAACACCAGCACGCCCGCTTCGATTGCCACAGCTCTGGCAACAGAAATCAATGGCCGCACTGGCACCACATTCAGTGCAGCAGTCACCGATTCCAACAGCTTGACCGTGACTACCACTGGCACTGCCGCCACCGCCACGGTGGTGCTCGAGCGCAGCTATGCAGCCGCTGTGGGCGAGCGCGTGCGCCTGATTGACTTGGCGGCCATGACGGCCCAAACGGGCGCGACCTACACCCTTACGGTGGACAGCCAGACCTTCACCAGCACGGCCAGTGTGAGCAGCACGCCCACGTTGCTGGCCGCCGACCTTGCTGCCAAGGTTGAAGCACATGCCAGCTACCAGGCCAACACCACCGGCACCGTCATCCGCATCACCAGCGGCGCGGGCAGTGCGGTCATCAGCCTGGGCACACAAACAGTTCCTCAGTCTGTGGCTGGCACCAGCGAGGTGACCGTCTCGCAAGGCGGCAAAACCGGCGCGCCTGTGTTCATTGACTTGAGTGAACTCAGTGTGGTGCAAGGCGCCACTTACACCTTGTCGGTAGGTACGGCCAACCACACCCTTACCGCAGGTGCGGGTGAAACTTTGGTCGGAATCGCTCAAGCTTTGGCCAACCTTTACAACACGGCCAACAATGCCACGGTCACCCAACTGGCCTCTGTGGGAATCAATAAAAACGGATTGGCCATCACGGTCGCGCAGACCTGGG
>JBIPLT010000395.1:0-12999 GCA_044368255.1 Flavobacteriales bacterium | reverse complement strand
TTTTCTACTATTGTTCTTAATTATCCTTTTTTTTCTGTGGCCTGTCCTTGGAGTACCCAGGAGGTTGTTCGCTCCTGGGCCTCTCGGCCCGATGGCCCTCATCATGTTCCGGGGGGGAGCCCTCCTGCTCCCTCTAACGGATTCACGAATTCATATTCTGCGTCACCCTTTGTTAACTCTTCCATGGAGGTCAATGGCCCTCTAAAGGCATCCACTAGTCTCTTAAGCAGGGTGTGTGGAGGAATCTTGGTTGTGAGTGCATGGTCCGTTGCCGTGAGGATGAGGGTCCCTACTTGTGGGACATTCAGTATACCCAGGTGATATTGAGTATTCAGGAGGCCCTTTGTTTTGGCCACGAAAAGGGCGCCGATGAGTTCTTCAGTGTCCGCGCTCGCCTTCCATCTCGGTTGTAGGTTCCAGGTAACCTGTATCTGCGGGCGGAGAGTAGGTCTGTGGCATACCACGGTCTCCTTATTGGTAGCGTCTGTCTCGATATAGTGGTCCTGGAGGATGGCCGGGCTTCCCTCTAAGATTGGGTGAATAGATTCGAGAAGGATGTCCATGCGCATTTTGTCTAGCGTTGCCAGAAGACTTATGTCTGAATCGAATTGCTGCAATAGTGTTTCTTGAAGCCGAGTGTGTATTTGTCTGTCTGTTTCTTCTCCTCTACCCAAAAGTCTCCCCAAGGACCTGTATTCTTTCTGTCCCTGTGTTTCCTTTCCGGGGCATATCCATAGGATGCCTTTCGGGTGTGGGGTGTTAAATATCAAGATGCCTTTGGCCAGCTTCAGTTGCCTGAGGGCCGGACTATCCGCTATCCACCGCCCTAGGGTTAGGATCTGGCTGCCTGATTGACTGATGTGGTATGGATTATTCAATTCTTGTCTCGGTTCGAAGTCCGTTACATCAAAGTTTGGGAAGTCGGCCATGTCTGAGACCGAAAGGCGTACTATTCCCCAACCTCTGCCCCTGTAGACTAAGGAGAGCAGGTGTTGAAGTGCCCCCTCAGTTTCTTCCTTGGTGATCTCGAGGGTATCGAAGTTGATAGGCCATCCTACTCTGAGTCCGTCCGAACGAAGGACCGCCTGTAGGATGTCAGAGTTCGCCTTTATCAGAAGGGTGTGTCCTCGTTTCTGCACAGGCGTGATTGAGTCTAGTTCTACCAGTTCCTGTATCAATTCCATGGTAAGGTCGAGCAGTAATTGACACTTGTTCTTGGTCGGCGCCAGGAGCAATAGGTTGATACCCTCCGGCATCACTGCCGGCGCCTCTAGTTCTGATGTTGATACAGGGAACGGCACCGTTGTTCCATCCAGGCTGGCTATACCCGGAATTGCATCCATGAATGGTGTGTCCTGAAGCCATAGTCCCTTGTCGACATGTATCTGAAGTGCCTGTTTGATGCGCTCCTTCAGGGTATCGACGATAAGCGTATGATTTGTGTCCTTGGCATTCAGTGGCTGGAGATCTTGGAGTAAATTCTCGCGACCGATCGCCAGGAGCAAGTCCACAAGAGGGGGATACATCCATACAATCACATTCTTCTGGATATTTAGGCGTTGGGCCTGTCTTTTCTCCTGTAGGTTGTACAGGTACATCAATATTTTTTCTGGATATTTCAAGTCCAGATCGTGGATCCTAAGACCCGCCCATTTGGGATCGAGAATGTCCTTGAGTGGGGTAGCCGCGTGTATTTCCGTGTCCCCTGTGGTGCGATGCGGCATGAATATCGGGTGGCCCGAGGTCAGTAGGTTCACGATGCGTGACTCATCTTCATTGTCTTCAACTTCTGTCTCCTCAATGGCCTTGAAGGTGAGATTAGGCAGGATCTTGCGACTCCCGTCTAGAGTCATAACTTCTTTCGCCTCGTTGCTACGAAGTCTTCTAGCCGTTGTATTGGGGAGGGCTGTTAGAATGGCGGGCGTTCCGTCCTCCGCCGGTTGGATAAGGCGAGTCCAGGTCTCTTCTGTGAATATCGCTACAAAGGAGTCGTTCTGCGGTTTAGTGCCACCCCGTTCCTCAAAGATAAACTCCACCGTTTCCGTTGCAACTTGTCGTTGCTGAAGTGCTTTACGCAGGTAGAACATTTGCGCCGTGTGCTTATTCTTGTGCGTACTAAGTTTTTGTTTGAGGTCGTTAGTGGCAAAGAAGGCACGGAGGTTGGGGATACCTGAGGCCACCGTGATAACCAGCCTTTGCTGGGGCAGATTTTCTCTCCAGCTTTCATCGTCGTTCAGCGCCGAGGGATCCACCTTGGCCTCAAGGATGTCCCGAATAGCCCTTCCCAATGTTTGGCTGGATGCTGTGCGGTCCTCGTCCATGAGGTCGCCGCATATACTCCGTATGGCGTTGCGTGCGTCTTCGGTATTACCCTCCAAGTTATTCGTGTGAAGTTTGGTCAAAAGACCATCAACTTTTTGCATTGTCTCTGTGACCATTTGACGCTCCATCTGGATATGGTCTTTGGATCTGTCGATTGCCTGTCGAGTGCCTGTTTCTGGTTTGTCGTTGAACGGGCGGATCCCGAAGGCGATTATATGGTCTGGAGATGTGTCCATGTCCGAGACCATATTGAGGTTGATAGTGTTGTTTGAGCGGAGCACCTCTTTGACTGCCCGTTGTAGGTCATCTTTCGATTGGGACGGGTCAGTACCGCCTAGTTGTAGGAATATGCGCGGTGCCTCTGCAGCTTTAACCCCCAAGGCAGATACAAGGGGCTTGACCCATTGAATCCCTTTTTTGGTCAACAACCGTCGAGAATATTCTAGCCTCACTGCTGTCAGTGTTGCTTCCGGATACATTTTGTCCCAGGTTTCCTTGAGACCTTGAAATATGATAAGCTCAATCTTTGTGTCTTCGTTTCCTTTACTTCGGAGCCCCCGGGCTCCCGTAATGAAGGCCAGAAGTTTAGCTTGATTATTATCGTGGTGTGTGGGGGCCAGAGCGATTCTTTCTGTTCCCGGCGGATCCAATATTACGTCAAATGACCATTCCTTGACAGGTAGAACACCGTCTTTGATTATTTCTGTTAGATCGTGTCTCGCCTTTTCCATGTCAACTTGGAAGTCGGTACCCACTCTTCGATTTTGGTCCTGGAGAGAGTCCTTAGGCAAGGTGAGGATTCTATGCTTCCTAGATATTTGTCCAAATACCGTGCTGATATCTATTTCGGAGGGGCAGCCGTTGTTGTTGGCCACCTGTAAGTTTTCGGATCTCGTGCGCAGGACAACTGTAATCGAATCCCTGGCGTCTGGGTTCATAACCAGTGCTTGCATCAATTTTTCTGCGCCCTCGGCGCCTAGGGCTATTCGTTGGAGGTGCTTATTCAGCATCCAAGTAATGAGGGCATGGTTGAAAAGTCTCCCTGGCGCCCGCTGCGTTTTGAGAGTATTTTGCGTATGGATAATGGCCACCCTGAGCTCCTCTTCCTCTTCTGGGGAGAGTTTGTCATGGATGGCCAGCGTGCTGAGGATATCTTTATTTACTGCCTCCTCATTAGACTGGCGGTCGTGCACCGCTTTCGTTGCCGCCACCCTTTCTTTTTCTTTTTCTTTTCCGTCAAGGAGAAATTTGTCCCGTCTCGCCAGCAGTTGGGCCATGTCCAGTGGTTCCTGAGGAGCCGCCCCTGCCTCTTCCTTCCTCTGTGCTTTGTCCATCCGCAAGTTTTTTGCCGCCTCTTCAAAGGCTCGGAGGTGCCTATCTTGTGGGTTCTTTTTCTTTTTGGACCCCGCTAAATGGTCACCGCCCCCTCTAGATCTCAGTATAACGAGCACAGTCGAGTTCTGTTGGATGTTGTAGCGTTCAGTCGATTCCCTTTCGTTGATGACTTTGCCATTGTATTCGAGATAGAAGCCATCGCGAAGGATGTTTGTCACCCGATGAGTTTCATTGTAAAGTACCGTGGTTTCGGAGTCTGCCCGGACTGTTATTTTCCACTCAGTTCCATTCAGGCGTCGCAGCCTGATGTGGAGCAGATTGCTTCCTAATCCTACATTCCCTACCTGTTGTGGCTCGTCCTGCGCCACTCCCGAGGGCGATCTTGGGCTTTCTACGCCAGCCTCTGATAGCCTCTGATGTGTTGGCTGTCGTATGAGGGTTACTTGGAAAGTCTTGGGTTCGAGCGGAGATCCAAGCAAAAGAGTGACGGGCATAAGTGGGGGTCCCTGTAGCGCTTGCCCTACGCTGTCTATGTCACGAAGGTTGTCGGAGGATTCGCCGATTTTCAGCAAGAGGTGGCCCCGGCGTATCCGTTCATCATTTTCTGCTGGACTATCCGGGGCGATGCCTGTGATTTCGTAGCCCTGAGGAGTGCGAGTCACGGCAATACCTAGGCTACGGACATAGATCGAGGTGTTATTTGCCATGCCCCCGTGAAGAGGGGTGCTATTGGCTGCTTCAACATCTGGATTCCCGGTAGACACGAGCCACGCTGGGTGTTGTGGGTTGTGTCTATTCACCTTATACATCGTGCGGTGGACGGATGTCCTCCAGGCAGTAATCCTCGCGCAGAGTGAGGTGTCCTCCAGGCAGTCTACTCCACACACAACACATATACGGGACCCGGTAGTAGCGTCCATCGTTGTCCTGGTTGCATCACCCATGTCAGCTGCAAGGGGGACCATGGCCATGTCAAAGTCCATGCTAGGAGTGCTGAAGCGTATGAGATAGTCCTGGTCCATGTTCATCTCGAATGTGCCCGCTTCTGCCAGCCACTCGTCATCACATTTGCCCGCAGTCCATACTTGTACTTTTCGGATAACATTCCTGCAAGGAATTACTCGGGTCCTGCACTCCGTATAGAAGATCTCATTCTTTAGTAAGGTTACCCCATGTTCCTTTTCCAAAGTATTAAGATGTGCTTCCCTGACTTCACTTCGTTTGTACATCTGCTTAACAGTGATCATATATTTTTCTGACATAGAACGTAGGTTACCGATGGCAGCTTCTCCTTCGGGAGTCAGGAACAATACGTAGTCATCTCGTCTATATTTGTCGTCCAGCAGTTCGAACAAAACCCTAGGTGTATGGTGAGGTTCGTTTCCGAGTGTTGTTGTTTCCGAGTGTTGCCTCTTTTCCCTGTCGAGCCAGTCCTTCGTTAGTGGTTCGATGCTAGTAGGGATGTTTCCGTTCTGTTCTAGGTCTTTCAAATGTCCTCTCTGGGAGTCGGTGAGCCCCAGCCCCCCCATTGTAATGGCCATAGTCAGATATGATTGAAAATCTGCCGAGAATAGAGTTTTGCCATTAATGGAATTTTCTATTAAGAGCTCTGCCGCTCTTGCGCAACCGAGAGCCCGCAGGTTTTCTGACGCTTCCTCAACTGTCCATGTGGAGGGATGGGGGGCAGAAAAGCGGTAGCGGAATCTGAAGAAGTGCTGTGTTGGTAAAGGATTTGGTACCCCTTTGCGCCAGTCGAGAAAAGAGACGGATGCCTTGCACATTATCTGAGCGAGAGGCTCCAGGGAGAGCCTGTTGGAGAGGAAAAGTTCTCGGTCATGTTGAGGTACATCATATTCCTCTAGAGAGGTCCACAGAACCGATTCTGCTATCTCCCTGCGTTCGTACGCCCACAGGATCGTAATTCGATCGTCCTGTCGTCCCAGCATAAGGCCAAAGGAGGGTCTATCGTCGGATGATCGGAGTTGAACCAATTCTCCCGATTCATAGTGTACGTTATCTTTCTCGAATAGGATGCCCGCGTCCTCAGTCACCTTTCCCCGCGGCTGAGCAGGGAACTGTCGGAGGAATATTTCTGATCCCTCCACAATTCCGTAGGTCTGCAGTGATTCGTTTCTTTCTAGGAAGGCGTATCTGTCGTTCTCTTGGTGTTTATATATCAAGAGGCAGTCGTTGGCTGGCGAGCCCACGTCTTGTCTGGCGCTGAGTAGAGCTCTAAGGAGCTGGGTCGGTGCCTCTAGGGCGATGCTTTGATAGAAGGTCCCCGTTTGCCCGGGGCTCAGGATGCCCGGAGCCCCTAGGCCTATCCCCGTTGTGATTTTTAGCCGAATCGTGCGGTGAGTAGTCAAGCGGCGGGACCACGGGGAGACGGCGCTGTAGTGGATGAATCCGTACGTTCTGGTGAATTCGTCTATGGCTGTTCGGATCTGTACTACTGCTTCGTTGCTGAGTCCGAATCCCCCGATGCCGGTGGGGCAGCATAGTTTGCTCGTTTTTTGATCAAAAGAGTATATCAATTCCGTCAAGGTTTGCCCGTTGATATCATATTGTAATATCGTTTGAGCAGTTTGTACCAGATTCTTCTTAATCAGGATGTTCGCAACCTCCACCGTTGACCATTTTTCCACAGGTAATATGTCCCTCGATATGTCATGATTGACAAACTGGCCCAGTTCCATCGGTGTAGTGTTCCAGAGCGATGTTGAGATGTGAGCCTGATTCTTTTCATGTGGAGAGGGTGTCTCTTCCATTGGGATCCTCATATGTTGCGGGTACGAGGATTGAAGATGGGTGACCAGAAGCCACAGTCTTGATTTCTGGGCAATTGGGATGGGTAAATCAGGGCCTTGTGCCCCTTTCCGAGGACCCGACTTGACAAGTGTGCACAACTCTGATAAGGTGTGGACGATCTCAAACAGATAGGAAATTTCCTGTAGGCCGAAGCGAGCAAGCATCACAAGGAGGAGGTTTCGAAGTGGACACACGTAGGTGGGCGGGTATGGGGATGCTTCCGTGAACGGATCCGAGCCCATCCATGCTACCTCGACCATCTTGTTACAGTGTGGGCAAACCCCTGGGTAGAAGCGTATTTTTTCCATCAGTTTGTTCATTTTTTGCAGTCTCTTGATGTTGCTCTTCGTCAGTGTAGCTGCCGATGGCGCGGACTGGTGGCCTACTTGGTTGCCCACCAAGGAGTCATCCGAGAGCCAACCCCAGTCCCACACCGAGTCCTCCGCTGGAGGTGTTGGTTCCGAAGTTTTGTGCGTTAAGTAGATGGTGGCCCCCTGTGCATAGAGAGCCAGGAATGCCAGTTGACCTACTTGCTCGCTCTGATTAGATTCGTCGCTCAGTTCCGTATTCGCTTTGTCCAGGTCGCCTTGTGAGGCATTTGAGGAACCCCTACCGAGTTGCAGTTGTAAAACAACTCTGTTCAACGACGGTATTTGATGTGCATGCACTACAAATGCTGTCGTGATGGTGAATAATTTGGCTGAGTTGGCGATATTTTCCAGTAATCGCCAGAGAGGTTGTTGGTGGCTGGCCAAAAGGTTGACTAATCCTTCCCTTCCTCTTTCTCCCAAGTAAAAGCTTCGTTTTAGGTTAAGAGATTTGGTGACCTGTATCCGTACATGTAATCCCGTCGAGGAGAAAAGTAGATCTAGATTTGGCGCCATGGAATGGTGTGTGATACATAGTGCCTCACATCGTGTTTGGCAGTCAAGTATACCGGAGCAGTCTTTGTGTAAGCGTTCCACGAAACTCACACCATAAGGGTTCCACCATAGTTCGCGCACCTCTTCGTCGTCTGAGTAATCACCCATACTGCGGAGGAGGTGACTTTTCTGAACTATAATCACTGGTTGTTCTTCGCATGCCTGTTTGCTCCTTTGTATGCTAATGTGCAGATCCAGACTATCAGTTTCCTGGCGCCCAAACTTTAGTGCCCTAGTCTGCGGAAATTCTGAATGTGGGGCCCATGGAGTCTCCAGGGCGAGGAATTTTTGGAGGTCCCGTTTGAGCGTGAGGTAAACAAAATCTGTGTCGCCCCTACGGAATTCCATTTCCTCGAGATTTCGAAGGAGCAGGTATTTGAGGGGGGAGGAGGACACGAGTTGTGTTGTTTGGTCCGGTATGTAGGCCGATCTCTGAAGCTTGCCCGTCCCATCTGCCATCGTGACGAGGGCCCAGTCTCCTGTGAGTAGCAGCAGGGTTTGCAGGCCCTTCGATATCGATTCCTTGATTGGTGATGCCAGAGTCACTATCCCTTGTTTGTACCGTTTGGAAGTTGGTGATCCATTCAGATGCTGTGCCGTTGCGTGTTGACGCGCTCCACTGTGCAGGCCCCATATCTCTGCTTGTCGGAGAAAGTCAATGCGGAAGAACATCCGTCGTACTGCTTCGCCTGCAACGAGGATGCCCGTCGCTCGAGACAGGCATCGGGAGGGGAAAGAATTAGGATCCCCTAGCCCGCTTAGGATGTCCTGCGATGGTGGTTCCCGAATATGTGATTGCCGAATTGTCAGACGATGCGTGTAAAATATCAATCTGAGCTTCCTCTGAGATTCGTCGTCGAAGAGGGAGGGGACTGTAATTATGTCATTGGGTATGGATACCCGCAATGGAAATATTTTCCTCTCATTAGTTCTGCCTGCAAACAAGATCATCGCCAGCCATTCTCGTGTGTGACACGCTTCTTCCAGAGTAGTCCATGGTCCATAGGTCTCAAATCTGGCTCCATTGACTATCTCTTCCCGTCCACTGGCCGGGAGTATGAATTCGTAAAAAGTCTGGCTGTGGGTCTTCATCGTGTATTCCCTAATCCACCCATCGTGGAGCAGTTTTATGTTTTCTCTGAGTGCAGGATTCGGGTCCCCTCCTTCGGCCCAGGATTCTGTAAGTTGTCGGACTCTGATGTGATGTGGAGCGCCGTCCAATTGTGATTCCAATTTTTCATGTATAGTCGCCATAGACCATAGGAAGGTATGTATGGATCTATCGTCATGAAAAGTCGGGATTGGTTGGTCCCTATGTAAGTTTTTCTGTACTGCCCTTCTTGTCACCATCCAGTCATATACTCGGGTCGCCTCCTTCAATGTGGGAATGCCTGGAGTGAGGATGTATGGGTTGACGATGCATCCTTTTCCGGGGCACGAGGTAACTACATTCCATTGCAAGCTAGTTGTGAAGTTCTCTCCCTGTTTAGTGATGCGAGGTTGCGGGAATATCCCCCCAAATCCACCCACACCAGCGGGTTGTATGACTGGTTCCGTGCTATGGTCGTATATGCGTCGTGTCATCTCGTTTGTTTCCATTGACCTACTTACCTTTGTATTGTCGCTTTCCCTTTCTGGTGTACCTTGGGCGGGGATGTCCTCATCTTTCCAAAGGCCCTGTAGGTTGCCCTGCGTGGCCTGTTTCTTTCGTAAGTGGGCCTCAAATGCCTGTGGGTTAGTTGATGATGTCATCATCCAGGACGAGTGAGGGTTCTCCTCATTATCTGTCTGGTCTTCATCCTGGGCCCCACCTCTGAGTCCCATACGCATCTGAATGGTAGACCCCGGTATGATCCCATAATAGGGCAGAGTTTTCTCATCCAGTAGCCATTTGGACCCGTAAATCATGTCGAACACGTCTACGGGGGTGCTCTCTAGGAGCGAGGAGGCCAGTTTCAATTCCTTGATTGTAGATTGTATAGGAATATCAATTTTCTTGATGCTCCCACTCATGCATTGGATAAAGACCTGCGCTTTTGCGCCTTGATCCCGCGGCATGTCAGGCTTGACGGTGTCTGTCTGGTTCTCTCGCTCGTAAATCCAGATGTGAGCCCCTGATTGAATAGATTCATTTATCAGCCAGTCTTGGTCTTTCACTACCTCTATGCTTCTGGGGCATAGGTCATCCAGTTTCACCCATTTCTCTGTGTGAGATCCTGGAACCTTCGTCCGCATAATGGTGAAGAAATGGCCTGAGTTGAAGTTTTGGCCTCCCTTGTGGCAGATCACTGCCTTTAGTTTCAGCTGACCCTTTTTCTCCGCCGCGTGATTCCCACTGGTGAGTAAGTGTTCGATTGGTAAGTTTTCGGGGAAAACTACTCGTCGATGACATCGTTGCCAGAGGTTCTCATCCTGCCCAGAGATAACTCTTTCTGCGTGGATGATTAGAGTGTCCGAAAGCTTCTGAATATTGATAGTAGTGGTGACATTGTTGTGGATATTAATTTCAGGTGATAAGGTCTTTTGAATTAGATGCGTCAGTTCAACTGGCCTCAAGGTATTTCCGCTTTGTTCATCTGATAAGGGGATTGCCAAGTGAAGAGTTCCCATTTTTCCTTTGGATATTTCATCCGGTCTATCAGGTGCTTGCTCAATTGTCTCGATCGAGTGATCTGCCATTCCGAATGCATCCCATAAGAATGCTAAAAACTCTGAGACACATTGTTGCCCTTCAGGGTGAGTCCATCCCCATTGTTGGCATTTCTTGCGGATGTCTGTAATAGTACTTTCCGAAATGTGTAGTGCTTTACCCGGGTTGTCCAGTGCCATTGTGGAATTAATAGGTTGGAGCAGCCGGGCGTCTATCATTTGCAACAATTCCGATTTCGGTCCGCCTGTTTCCGAGCATCGGGCTGAGGTGAGTGCTTGGCCCTGCAACGTTGCAGCGAGGGTTATCGCCCCATTTACGACATAGCATGAGTCCTTTATGTTCGGAATCAGGATATCCGAGAGTTTAGAATTCAAGGTGTCGTCGAGGGATATTGGGGTCCCCGAGTCCTTGATGGATGCTTGAATAGCCAGTTCGAGCATCTCCTCATCCGAGAGCTTAGAGTTCAAGGTGTCATCTTGGGATATTGGGGTCCCTGAGTCCTTGATGGATGCTTGAATAGCCAGTTCGAGCATCTCCTCGTAAGGCACTCCCTCCAGGGTGGGAGTGGCTATGCGTGGATCCTGGGGGGTCCCCTCTTGAAGTGTCCTCTCGACTGATGCCATAGGAATCTCCTGAGGTGCCCTTCTGGTACTGGTGATCTCTTCATTGTCTTCTCCCTCTTTCCGGTGATTAGTCATTTGTTCCATGAATGTCTTGCCTGTTGAATCTCGAGTATCTTCTCCACTCTGATGCGTGCTTGTCTGGGGGTGTAACGCCTCCGTAGGATCTTGAGTAATCAGCGGTTGCACTTTCTGTTGACGCATGGTCTGCATTGCGCTCTGGGCATCTGCCTTAGATCGTAGCTCCAGCGTGCTCGCTCCGTCCCCAGTCATCTGCCTGTCCGAGAGAGTCGCTAGTCTCTGTGTTTTCCGGTGTGGGGCAGGCTCCTGCCGTTCGAAGACTTCGTATGCTGGTATATCCGATTTTGCTTCTATATAATCGTGATCCTTGTTTCCCGTGAAGGTTACCGCCCAATAATCGAAGTTCGTAGACTTCGCTGGCACTGCCTCGCCTCCGTTTATTTTTATGAGAATCCATCTCGCCTTGTGCCCGTTGGCGTCCTTGGCTTTCCCCGTTGTGATAGATTTCTGGGCTGGTGCTGGTACCGTTACTTCTTCTGGTTGACAGGTGAAGGATGTTAAGTCTTCTACGTGAGAAAGCTCGGTCATCGGCTTTTCCAAAAGAGAAGTGTCCTGGTTCTCTTTCTGCGTTCCCGTGTTGTCAGTCTCCCGTGGTTCGCCATTGGCGATCATGACCGAGCATGACTGTTTCGGCGGGGACCTGTCTGGTTCTTGCTGAAGCGCGATGTCGACGATGGGTTTGTTGCGATCTAGCGCAGAATAATGCGCTTGCGTGTGAGTATGACCCATTGTCATTGGCATGAATGGAGTAGTCTTTTTCTGCGCGTCTAAGCCGTATATCTCCAGTCGGCCATTCCTGGCTTGCATTTCCTTGACATGGGTGAGCTGGTGTGTATGGTACTGAGCATGAAACGCGGCTGCTGCCGACAAGTCCTGGCACCATCGTATAGTTGATGGATAAAGATGCACGTGTGACTGCTCATAATAGAGGGTCGAAAGCGTGCCGAAGGTTCGGATCATGTGCGAGTGAAACGCGATTTGGTAATCTATGGGTGGGGCAAATGAGGCGGGCCTCTCGACTACCTGTGGCATTGTAACGGTAGGAGCAATTTTGGGCCTAACACCCATTGGCGGGAAATCGTCGTCATACCGCATGGTCATCATACTATTGACGTCAATTGTGTCCTTTGCCAATGTTGCCGGTGTCACAACACGTTCGTGTGTCCGATTGGGCTGGACAGAGCCCGTAGGGGCATAGATTTCCATTTGTATTCTTTTACTGCTTGTTGCTGTAATGTGTCCTTGTTGTTTCTGCCCCGTGGTTTGGTTATCGATGTCCGTTTCCTGTTGGAGGAGGGACCTGTCTTGCGGGTTGTGTCGATCAGTGGGTGCCGAAGTCTCGGGCAGCTGCCCGTTGGCTTTCGGCACGGCGACTGCTGTGTTTTTTGCCATGTTTTTCGTATGCAAGGTGTCCTGTAGGGTTCCTAACTTTTGCTTTGTTGGATGATGTAGTATCTTGTCGGCCTGCCCGTGGTTTTGATTTTTCCGCTGGACAATGGGATCGAACTGATGTTTTTTGGCGAAAAAGCGCGCAGATGTAGAGCGTCCTTGTTGCGGAGGTGTTGCGTTGAGTTGCCTGTCGAACTGCTGTTGGGAAAAGTAACGTGGGCAGCTGTAGAGGCCGAGATTGCAGGGATTCGAGTTTTCCCGCGTAAAGGTGGCGACGGGCTGTTGTTCCTGCATGTGCGATATTTCCGTGTTAAATGTTGTAAATTTGGTGATTGGGTGATCGCCTCTGTCGAGCGAACTAGGCTGATGTGGGTTGGATGTTTTGAATCTGACTCTCCATGGTTCTATGTTGTTTACGGGCATCAGTTTGACATTGCAGTGCGGAGGGAGCATGGTGGAGTTGTCATGGGTGACAGTGGCAGATTTGGTTGTATTTTTGTGCATTTGAGGGATCCTCAATTGCAGGGTTGTTGTTGGCAAGAAGTTACTTGCAGAAAACATTCTCATACACAGGTGGTTGTGTGTGTTGGCACGTTGGGAGCCCGGTGTTAGGCGGGAATCCTTTATACAGGGTGTCAAAATGGCGAACCTTTGAGGGAAAAAAGTGCCGCTGCAGATCCTTTCCTTCCGCGTGAAGCTACGCTGTGTTCCAAGCAAGAAGCTTGGACTACAGGTGGCAGCACGCTTGTTGAAGGGAAAGGTTTTGCAGGGGTTTATTTTTTTCTCAGGCGGCTGCCATTGATTTTTCTTTTTTCTCATGTAGGGGAGCGAAAATCTCCTCTCTAGGTGCTTGGCCTCCTATCTTTGGGCC
>JBIPLT010000270.1:0-4159 GCA_044368255.1 Flavobacteriales bacterium | reverse complement strand
CTACTTGGTGTCTATCACATGATTAAAATCGAGTATCTCCAGAACTACTTGAATGAGTTTTGTTATCGTTTGAACAGGCGTTACTTCGGTGAAAGGCTCTTTGACCGCATGGCTATTGCGATTGTTGGAAATTAGTGGTACGTTTGCGACTAGTCAAAAAAAAAATATGATCTTTAGCGAAGATACAATGATCTTTGTATAAATTCATCATCTCTGTTTAAAGGTTTACCAAGTTTACCTCTGCCGAATTTAATCATATAAAAATCGTTATCTATTCGAAGTATGTAAATTGGTTTTTGTTGGTTTTCAAAATCAATTAACTCAAACAACTCCACGACAGTATTTCTCTTTAACGCTTCGTTTTTCCATATTAAAAGCGAGTCCTGTTTTAGGTCAAAGGTATTAGATTTTCTTTGTAATGTTTCTAATTCTTCGTAAGCTGAAGACAAGGCACTTCGATATTTATTTTTTAAAGATTCATTCGTTTTTGGGTTTTCAATTGCCTGTTTCAATTCATTGATATGTGGATATAAAACTGAGTCGATTTTATAAGAAGTTGATAAAAAAGAAATCCTGATATTATTCGAAATATATGTTGTTTGGGTTCCTGCATAACCTAGATTCGTTCTAGGTTCATAAAGCAATTCAACTTCCCAACTTTGAGTTTTTAATGATGTGTTAATGATTTGATTTGTTTCAGCTATTTTCGGTATATCCATTGTCTGATTATTGGAATGATGCGCTACTGAATCGCTGGTCGATTTCGGGATATCTGCGGATGCCATGTTGGAAATACCATCATTTTTGACCAGAAAAAATAAGCTTATTGGTATTAGAGCAACAATAAAAATTGCTGCAATTTTGAATAAAATACTTTTGACATCAGAACTGTTGGTTTTAGTTCGTTCATATATAGAGTCCGACTGGCGAGAGTAATTCGCAACGCCCTGCTTCCTATGTTGATTCTCAAAATTTTGAAGAAACGCTTTTTTTTGTTTGCGTTCATTTTTAATGAAAGCTAACTCTAATTCATTCTCAAACAATTCATTTTCTAAATCAGATAATTTTTTTTTTAGTCCTTTATGTTCCTCATATCGGATAACATACGAAAGCTCTCTTAGAAAGGTTAAGTGTTCAAAGAAAACAGAATTATTTCTTTCAATGCAGAGCTGGATTATTTCATCCTCGATATACGGGTTTTCGAAATAAGCTTGCGCAAGTTCTTCAAGAAATTCAGGCAACTTTTCTCTGAGTGTAACTTGAGAAATGAATTCATTAGCTATTATTTCACCATCTTTGATGTAACCAATGAGAAGTGCGTATATCTGGAAATCTGCAATGGCAGCGCACGGTGCATTGAGTTCCACAAAATGTAGTCGAAATAATTTAAGGTACACGTCTTTCATTTTCTAAACAATTTCCTAGATTTCTCTCGTTAATTCTTTGAGTTTCTTTTGACATCTTGCTTTCTGATTCTTCACGTTATCAGCATTCGTATACCCTAAACTTTCCGCTATTTCGGACATTGATTGTTTGCAGTAAAAAAATCTGTGTAAAATATCATAGCATTTGGAGCTGACCGTTTTGAGTTTATTCAAAGCCTTTTGTAGAGCACTAACTTGATCTTCATTTATTTTTTCATTTTCGTCATCATGCCAGTCGGTTATGTCAGGTAAGAATTCATCTGCGGCGGTTAAAAAAATACTGGAATCTCTGTACTTTTTTAAGAGTTGGTTTCTACAGATTGAGTTCAAATAAGTCTGAATGGAACAGGTTAATACGAAGTCTTGTTTTTTGGATTTCTCATAAAGAACAATAATGGCATCCTGATATATATCTAAAATCAAGTCTTCATCTGAGTTAATTTTTCTCATAAAGTTCAACGAATACTGTCTATGCTCTTCGTAAATTGATGTAAATAAAGACTCATCAAGTTGTATACGACTTAACTTTTCTTGATCGGTCATAAAATCTAAATTTTGATGCTAAGATAAATATTTTAGAA
This sequence comes from Flavobacteriales bacterium, assembly GCA_044368255.1. Taxonomy (GTDB): domain Bacteria; phylum Bacteroidota; class Bacteroidia; order Flavobacteriales_D; family UBA2798; genus CAMBFX01. The sequence goes on along the minus strand of JBIPLT010000270.1, from coordinate 2,154 downwards.
ACACTTGTGTTCAGAGTTTAATTCGAAACTGTTTTTCATAAAAAAGAGGAGCTCAAATGAGCTCCTCTTTGGGTTGTCATTATCTTCGATAATAATAGTTGTTTGTATTTCGATATGTGTTATTGTAATTCGTAGGTTGACTATAATAGGTTTTGGGTGGTGAATAAGTGTTTGTGTTGTAATACCGAGTTCCTGTTTGTCCCGTGTATGGATTGACGTTAGGATAAGTACTCCAATTATCTCGAACTGTGTTGTTTGGTGCGGTTCTGTAATGAGGTTGCACATAAGTGCCATTTGAACGGTAGTAACCATTTACATAAACATGGCTTTGAGCGAAGCTCAGGGTTGCAACGATTGCAAGGATGATTGTTGAAAATAACTTTTTCATATTAAATAAAATTTAGGTATTAGAAATTAAAATGCAGGTTTGAATAGATTATTAGTTCTCATCAAATCATTTGGTCTAAAGGAATTGTTGACTGGATAAGAACTAGTTTGAATAGGGGTTATGGTTGAATTGTTTGTATTGCAAATCGATACAGGAAGCTCAAGATAATTTATATATCGGGTCCCCACTGCGCCAGTGTAAGGATTTACATTAGGATAGGTGCTCCAGTTATCAATGACGGTATTGTTTGGTGCTGTTCTGTAATGTTGTTGCACGATAGTCCCGTCTGATTTTACATATGTTTTAACATAAACTGGTTGTTGAGCGAAGCTCATTGCGCTGGCTAAACTGATTAAGGCCATTGAAATTAATTTTTTCATTTTCTTATTTTTTAATGTTTATAGATTTATACCATTATTATGAAAAGGTAACCATGGTTTGATTATTTTTCTGAAAAATATTTATCACATAAATAATTGACGATTGTCTGTTGAAACTCTTTTTGAGAACCCGATAGAAAAATCCAGCTTATAAAACCCCCAAAGAAAGCTCTTGAGAGAATCCCAGGAATAAAGGTTCCGGTTACCAATGAATTATCATCGTCATAGTAAATCTTCAAACCCACAAAAGAATTTTTTGTAATTCTTACATACTCTGTGTCAGTGAGAATGTGTTTCCGAAGAGAAATTGAAAGATGTGAAGATAGATTTTGTTTTAAATCCTCATAAATGTCCTTTAAATCAATTGAGTTTTCCATTTTAGTTAATTTTTAGTTGAATAATTGCATTATTGCTACAGCGATAAATTTTAAAACAACAAAACTGATAACCGCGATAATTAAATTTCCCCACAAGGAGGAGAAACCTACAGAGCTAGAATCTGCAAATTCTTGAATAATATTTGTAAGATTATCTTTTGCCTGATTTTTAGCATTGCGCATCCATTTTCTTAAAACATCGTCCTCTATGTCAAAGAAAAATTGATTTGATTTAGAGTTTCTAGTATCACTTGATTTCTTAAAATTTTCGTTAGTTTTTCTTTCCTGATTTTTGGTTTTATTCTTTTGTTGAAACCTTTGTTTTTCAAACATGTACCTTTCGTAAGACAGATCATATCGTTTTCTGGCCTCGGAATCATTAAGAATAAGATAAGCCTCTACAATTTGTTGCATTTGATGAGTTGTATCCAATTGTGGATTTCGGTCAGGATGCCACTTTTTTGCGAGTTTTCTATAGGATATTTTAATCTCCTGTTGTGTAGCCTCAAACGCTATCTCAAGAATAGAGTAGTAGTCAACGAACATCTTATTAATCTTTTTTTAGACTATGTTCGTTTTTGAAGATATCCCCTTCACCTTGGATGCGCCTTTTTCTCCAAATAGCACCAATTGCAATTAATGCTGAAACGAAAAGAACGGCTCCCAGTAAACCCGGAAATAGTCCTGCGAATAGAAATCCAATAATGAATATTATTAGAGAGACGAAAAATTTTGCGAAGTTTTGCATATAAATGATTTTTGATTTTATCATTCATACAGGAAATTGAAAAAGGTAACCCTGCTTCTAAAATAATTGAATCATTTGATAACCGCAAAACTCCTTGAATAGTGAGAGATTTTAACCTTGATTGAAGTTTTGTCTAATAATGGTATTCCTAATAATTTATGAGCAAAGTGTTTGAATAATAATAACTACCATACATTATCGATTTGTCGTATTCAACCTTAAAAAACGGTAGAATTTGTATTACTTTAGGTGATTCGGTAT
>JBIPLT010000269.1:0-4168 GCA_044368255.1 Flavobacteriales bacterium | reverse complement strand
CAACTATTTTTGCTTGTTGGATAGCATTGGTTGCCCACGTTCCTGTATTTACATAAGCCGCATAACCTTTATCAGATAAACAATTGTAAGGAATCATGGCAAATTGAGTGCTAGCTCCACCACCTAAATACATTACTTCATATTCGTCTCCAACACCAAAATGTTCTTTGATCAAAGCACGTGCTTCATCCATTACAGCCACATACTCTTTACTACGATGAGAAATTTCTAATAAAGAAAGATTCATGTTAGCAAAGTTGATACAAGCTTCCGCAGATTGTTTTAAAACTTCAGGAGGTAAAATTCCTGGACCAGCGCTAAAATTGTGGATTTTTTGTGTTGTAGTTAAAGACATAATTATTGTTTTTTACAAAGTTGAGAATATTCGGTCGGATTAGGAAGAGAAAAGTGGAATATTTTAACTCTTGCGCCTCGAAGACTCGGCACCTCTCCTAAGAAAAAGGAAAAAGAACCCCTCCGCCTCGAAGACTCGGCACCTCCCCTAAGATAAGGGGAGGATTGGGTTACGGTTTTATAATTTGGTAGGTGATTTTTGAGTATTGAATTAGTAAAAGATTTTTTTACCCCTCCGTCCTGCGGACACCTCCCCTAGGATAAGGGGAGGATTGGGTTACGGTTTTATAATTTGGTAGGTGATTTTTAAGTATAGAATTAGTAAAAGATTTTTTTACCCCTCCGTCCTGCGGACACCTCCCCAAGGATAAGGGGAGGATTGAGTCAGTTGTTAGTAGAAAATTCACTCTATAATTTAAGAAAGTTTACTATGGTATTACAGTTTATAAATTCGGAGATATTGTAATTAGACCCCTCCGTCCTGCGGACACCTCCCCAAGGATAAGGGGAGGATTGAGTCAGTTGTTAGTATAAAAATCACTCTATAATTTAAGAAAGTTTTCTATGATATTACAGTTTATAAATTCGGAGATATCTAACTCTTCCCCTTGATAAGGGGAAGTACCGCGAATGCGGGGAAGGGGTCAAAATTCGAAATTCTTATCGTGGTTCGTTATACAACCTATCGCTATCATCTTTCTCTCGCCTTGCATCTACATCGGGTTTATACAGCCAAATTCCGTCTTCTTGTAACTCGAATCCATCATAGGATCCATCTGGAATATAAAATTCATAAAGTCCATCAGCAAAAGCAGCTTCGGGAACAAGATGATCAAACATGATAGTGAATTTGGGTTCGTTGTATTTTAATGTCATTAAAGCTTGGGCATTATGTTCCAAAATAATTCTTCTTTTAATTCCAACACCTTCGATATTAAAAACAGGATCACCAAGGGTAACTTTATCTCCTTTAATAGACATAACTTCGATGATTCTTTTGCTCGAAACTTCACTGTTAATATCCCAACCTAAAAGGGTGTATTGAGTGGTTGGTTTTTCGGAGGAAATAATGATTTTATAATATAAACATCCGTACCAATTTTTAGGATCTAAAACTTTACTGTCGGGTTTGGCAATGGTATTAGATTTGTCGATGAACTCAATTACTTTTCCTTTTTTATTTTTATTCTGAACTAATAAAAATCCATAGTAGGTATGAGTATGATTGTCTGCTTCTACATTCCAATTGAAAAAACGAAAAACATTGTCCGGGGAGCGTAACTTTCCAATAGAAAAAAGCGAATCAAATGCATAGGCAAATGCGCCTTCCATTTCTATCGTTTCTGCTAAAAGTGTTTTGAATTTTGTATTCCAGTCGTTACGCGATTTATCGTTTTTTGTAGAACGAACGCTATCTAACAATACTTTTAATTCTTTTTCTCTTTCTATCAAAGTAGGTTCATCACCGCCAGCAAATGACCAGAAAGGAATCCCCACTAATAAAATGACCATGAATATGCGCACCATAAACTAAAAATTAACCGAGTTTACGCACAAGGGATGCAAATTGTTTACCAAACTTTATAAATGCATGAAATCTTTCTTTGCCAAGAGTTGTTCTTTCGATTCACGGTGGTCAGGATCGTCCACACAACAATCTACTGGGCAAACCGCAGCACACTGAGGTTCATCGTGAAAGCCAACGCATTCGGTGCATTTATCTGTAACAATATAGTAAACATCCATACTGGTAGGAGTATGATTTTTTTCTGCATTTACATTTCCTGCAACAGGGTGAGAAACATTTCCTTTCAAAGAGGTTCCGTCCATAAATTTCCATTCTGCTCCGCCTTCATAAATGGCATTATTCGGACATTCAGGTTCACAAGCCCCACAATTAATACATTCGTCTGTAATTATAATCGCCATAACATCATTCTTTTTGATTCGATGGGCAAAAGTACAGAAAAAATCTCTTTTAGAGTTGAAACTTTTGAATGATTAAATCTTAATAAAATGAATTGATTCATCCGAAAACAAGTAATTTTACCCAAAATCAGCTTTAAAATGGAATTATCAAAGAGAATTAATGCATTCGCTCAATTGGGTAAATTTTTAGGTGAATTCACCGAGGCAAAAGAATGGAAAGATTATGCTAATGGCGTTTCAAAATCTGATTTTGATGAATTTAATGAATTAATCGTTAAAGTGAAGATTTTCAATGGCTGGTTTTCAGAAGAAATGGTTCGCAAAGCCATTGGCGGAATCGCTTCATGGTTGGACGAAAAAACGCTAAAAGATTTTACTGAAAAATATGATTTATCTACTGTAAAATCAAAACGAGTAGCATTAATCATGGCGGGAAATATTCCGTTGGTAGGATTTCATGATGTAATGTGCTCGTTGTTATGCGGACATTCTGTTTTATTGAAATTCTCCTCTGAGGATGATAAATTAATTCCCTTGGTTTTTAAATATCTGGTTCAAATTGAACCTGAATTTTATAATTTCATTCGAGTGGCAGATGCAAGAATGAATAATTACGATGCAGTGATTGCCACAGGATCGGATAATACCAATCGTTATTTTGAAAGTTATTTTGGAAAGTATCCGCATATTTTTAGAGGGAATCGCACTTCGGTGGCGGTTATTACTGGAGAAGAATCGAAAGAAGAATTAGTGAAATTGGGTAATGACGTTTTTGATTTTTATGGATTGGGTTGCAGAAATGTATCGAAGGTTTTGGTTCCCAAAGGTTATAATTTAAATAAGATTTTCGAAGCTTTTTTCGGATTTCAGGATATCATCAACCATAATAAATACGCCAATAATTACGATTACAATAAAGCGATTTTATTAATGGAATCTACCAAAGATTTATTGGAGAATGGATTTTTATTGGTAAAAAAAGACAAAGAATTGCATTCTCCATTGGCAGTTTTATTCTATGACGAATATGAAGATCAAAAAGAAGTAGATGATTTTATAACGAAACACCAAGAGAAAATTCAATGTGTAGTAGGCAAGAACTACATTCCATTTGGGCAAGCACAGCAACCGGCCATTGATGATTTTGCAGATGGGGTGGATACGATGGCGTTTTTGGTTAGATTAGCGAATGGAGCAATAAGCTAGATTAACTCTCATTCTCCTTCGTTCTCTATATCATTACTCATTTTACTACCATGCAAACTACTTGAATTGAATTTTTTCCATCCTAAAAGGCGTTTGGATAGTTCAAAAAGACGATAAAGTTGTATATAAAGCATAAAAAGATTCGAGAATACTTATTTTCTGTACCTTTGAGTAAACTTATTGATTAGTGCAGCAATTTAATTCAGAATTTTCAAAAGACTTATTAGATAACTCCATTGCTGGTATTTTTATAACCACTCTGAACGGAGAAGTAAGATATTTTAATAAATCGTTTGCGGAAATATTTCGAATTAATGATTTTATGAACCCTTCTGACTTAAATTCAGAAATGTTCTATGCTGATATTTTACAAAGATCTAAATACATTGATACGCTAGTTAAATCTGGAAGTATTACAGAAACCGTTTTTCATGGAAGAAGATTAAATGGCGAGTTTTTTTATTACAGAATTAATTCTAAACTGATTGAAGATGATGAAAAAAACAAATTCATTTTAGGGTCATTAATGGATATTACGACTGAAATTGATTTTCAAAACAAACTAGAAGAGGAAAAAAATAAATATATTGAATTTATAAATAACAGTGTTTAAATTGTTCAAAGTTTTGATAAAAATGGGAACCTATTATTTTGCAACGAATTCAATTTAGAACTTAAA
>JBIPLT010000268.1:0-4170 GCA_044368255.1 Flavobacteriales bacterium | reverse complement strand
TAGCCACGAATTTCACAAATTATCACTAATTGATTCGTGTAAATTAGTGCAATTAGTGGCTGTTTTAAACAAATTTTGCTCCTTCGGGGATTTTATTTCCTTTAAGGAATTCTTCAATACTTAATCTTTTTTTGCCTGGATATTGTAAAGATAAAATGGAAAGTGAACCATCGTTAGTGTAAATACGTAGATAGGTTTTTCCATCTGTTTCAATTTTTCCTGGTGGTTTATTCTGAACTTGTTTCAGAATCTCTTCCTTGTCCGTTTCAAATATTTTTATGCTTACTAATTCTTTTCCTTCTTCTGCCAAATCAGAATAAGCAGCAGGGTAGGGCGAAAGTCCGCGAATTAGATTATAAATTTCATCAGTGGTGCGGTTCCAATTTATATGGCAGGTTTCGCGGAAAATTTTCGGGGCATGTTTTAATTCTTGTTTTCCAATAAAACTTTCTTGTGGCTGTGCTTTAATTTCGTTTCGTTGTATTTTACCTATGGTTTCCGCTAATAATTCAGCTCCGACCATCATTAATTTGTCGTGAATTGTTCCAGCATTATCTTTTTCTGAGATGGAAATTTTTCGATGTTCTAAAATATTTCCTGTATCAATTTCATGCGTAATAAAAAAAGTGGTGACACCCGTTTCTTTTTCTCCATTTATTACTGCCCAATTAATCGGTGCAGCTCCGCGATATTGGGGAAGTAAAGATCCATGTAAATTGATTGTTCCAAATTTTGGCATATTCCAAACTATTTCAGGTAACATTCGAAAAGCGACCACCACAAACAAATCAGCATTGATATTTTTTAATTCGGCAATAAATTCTTCTGATTTTAATTTCTCAGGTTGCAAAACTGGAATATTGTGTTTCAATGCAGCTTCTTTTATATCAGAAGGCATGAGTTTTTGTCCTCGACCAGCAGGACGATCAGGTGCAGTAACAACCGCTACTACATTTTGACCCGATTCAATGATTTTCTCTAATGAAGCGACGGCAAAATCAGGTGTTCCCATAAAAACTATTCGCATGCTCTTTATATTTTAATGGTTCTCCATTTTCCCCTACGAATGTAAAAAATTGCCGCCAATCCCATCACTCCAAAATATACAAATTCTAAACACCAAACGATGGTGATATTTTGTGGCCAAACAACCGTTAATAAATAGGCCATAGATAGATAAATGGCTATTGAAATTAATTCAATACGAAAGGCTGTTTTTGTATCACCAGCACCCGAAATTAAATTAATCAAAGGCATTGAAACCGCCATTAATAACATTGCTCCTGTAACAATTCTTAAAGTGAAAATCGCCTCTACATAAATGGATTTATTTGGACTTAACACCTCAATGACTTCATAGGGATAAAACAAATTGGGATGTACGAATAGAAAAGTGACAGTTAGGCTAATGAAAATTATTTTAAACACTGTGGGTATAACTTCGTTTTGTCTATTCTGTGCCATTAGAGTGCTAACGAAAGTTCGTGTAGCGATACCCATTCCTAATACTGGAATTAAGGCTAAGAAATAAAAATTACGAATAATGTGAGAAATCTCTAAATTATTTGTCCCCATTTTCTCAATGAAAAAGAAGAAGATAGTCCACACACCAACAGAAATCATTCCTTGAATCATTAATGGCCAAGAGATGACTAAAAGATTTTTGATGAGTTTTTTATCAATGGAGAAATTTTTGAAAAGGGAATATTTTTTTAAATGTTTATCATAATTTGCATAGATAATAGAAAATACAAATGCTGCTAATTCAGAAAGTGAAGAGGCAAATGCTGCTCCTTCGATTCCCATGTTGGGCATTCCGAGATTTCCAAAAATCAAACCGTAATCCAAAATTATATTTCCAATAGCTGTAATCAATGATGTGTACATAATGATTTTTGTTCGGGCAATTCCCGAATAAAAACCTTGATATCCTTGATTGGTGGCGGCAAATATTATTCCCCACGTCCGCCAATCCAAATAATCTTGCATTTTTTCTCCTGTCAATTCATCTTTTACGATATGTGGAATCATAAACTGAGAGGCAAGATAAATCAAGGCACATAAAAACAACGAAAAAAGAATCAAAACGAAATAAGCATTATTGAAATTTTTTCCTGCATCAGTAAAATTATTTTCTCCTTCTCTACGCGCTACAATGACTTGCAACCCGTTTCCGATTCCCATGGCTAACATATATAGCGTTATGTAAATCATCCCCGCGTTACCAGCTGCGTTGAAATCTATTGCACTCACTTGATTCATGAAAGCAGAATCGGTAATGGTCACAGCAAATTGCACGAACGTTCCGATCATAACAGGGAGTGAGACCCACAAAATACGCTTATATGAAATAGAGGTAATGATACTTTTTTTATTCTACGAGTAAAACTAATCCTTTCAAATATTCTCCTTCGGGATGAAAAATATTGATAGGATGATCAGCACCCTGATGAAGTTGATGTAAAATTTTTACTGGTTTTTTGATTTGTGCTGCTGCTGCAAATAAAATTCCTCTAAAAGTTTCTTTATCGATGGCTTGAGAGCAAGAATAAGTAAATAATATTCCGCCCGAATTTAATTGACGCATGGCCGCTTCGTTTAATCTACGGTAGGCTTGTATGGCGTTATGCTTAGCTGAAAGATGTTTGGCGAAAGCAGGAGGATCCAGAATGATAATATCGTATTTCTCATTTAGATTATTCATGTAGGGAATTGCATCGGCAACAATGGATTGATGATTTTTTTCAAAACCATTTATTTTCAAATTATTTTCAGTGAGTTCGATTGCTTTTTTTGAACTATCGAGTGAATGAATTTCTTTCGCACCATTTTTTAAAGCGTAAATGGAAAATCCTCCTGAATAACAAAATGTATTTAATATTTTTTTCCCTTTAGCATATTCGCCTAATAATTTACGGTTATCTCGTTGATCAAGAAAAAAACCGGTTTTTTGACCTGTTACCCAATTTACTTCGAATTTATTTCCATTCTCATAAATAACAGCTAATTCATTTTCTCCATATAAAAATTTATTTTCTTTACTATAATCCTTAGGTAAAGTTTCTTTGCTTTTATCAAAAATGCTTTTTAGATTTTTTCCGAAAATATTTTTTAATGCTTCCGAAATTTCATTTAAATGTTGATGCATTCCCGTATGATGACACTGCACCACAATATTTCCATCATAATAATCGATAATCAATCCGGGTAAGTCATCGCCTTCACCATGCACAAGACGATATGCATTCGTTTCATTGTTATTAACAAGTGAAATGGATTCTCTTCTTGAGAATGCTGCTTTTAAGCGTCTTTGAAAAAAATCTTTGTTAATATCTTCTTCAATGAAAGTCAGCAACCTTACTGTAATGGAACCGTTATTATAATGTCCTCGCCCTAAGAACTTATTTGACGAAGATAAAACATCAATGATATCTCCATTTTTCACATCACCGTTAATTTTTTGGATGGCTCCAGAGAAAACCCAAGGATGGAAACGTTCAATAGATCGTTCTTTTCCGTTTTTTAATATAATTTTTGCAATTGGCATAACTTTGGCAAAGCTAAAATTAAACTTTCAGTATTCAATCAATTTTGTAAGTTTGTGACCTTGATAAAAGCAAGTAATATATTTATCTCCCTTTTACTCCTGATGTTGGGATTAAATTCTTGTTCAACCGATGGGTTGGATGGAAAGCCTGCTCAGGCAGAACCGCAAGTGAAACATTCTAAAGTGGATACTGCTGCAATCGCTCGTCCATTGAGAGAGAAAGCATTCGAGCCAAGATTAAGTCCACGAGAATTATTAGAAAATTTTAATTATTGCCAAGAACATGCAGAAACGGAATTGACTTGTAAATTTTATATTGCAAAGGCAATTAGCGAGTATTATGGGATTGATGATTTTAAGGATGGGGATAATTTTGTGGATTATGAGAACATTAAAAATTTAATAGAGAATAATCCAGAATGGGAAAAAATTGGTGAAGCGAATGACCAGAATGTATTGGAAAAAGCTCAAGTAAATGCCAACAAAGGAATTCCAACCATTGCCATCAATACAAATGATTTATATGGTCATGTAGTGATTATCACTAAAGGAAATCTTACAAAGGCACATAATTGGAATGGATTAATGGCTCCTGATTGTGCCAGTTTTTTTATGGTCAAAAA
>JBIPLT010000007.1:0-34355 GCA_044368255.1 Flavobacteriales bacterium | reverse complement strand
TTCATCCATGGAACACCAGAAGAAGGATTGATTGGCACACCTGCTTCACATGGTTGCATAAGAATGAAAAACAAAGATGTGGTCGAATTATTTAATCGTGTTAAAACTGGCACTTACGTTATTATTCTAAATAACTAATCATTTCCGCTTAAAGTTTCCCTCAATTTATTAATTTTACTTTCTAAACGTATTTAAGATTAGAATTCATATATGGAAAATAAAATCAAATGTCCGAGTTGTGGTCATCAATTTGAAGCCACTGATGCTATTAGAGATGAAGTGCAAAGAGAATTAAACCTTAAAGCGAAAGATTGGCAATCTAAAAAAGAAGAAGAATATAAAAAGAAGGAAGAGGAGATTGCAAAAAAACACCAGGAAGAAATGGTAAAACAAAAACTTGAGATGGAAGATTTAATTCGAAAGAATGTTGCGGCCGACTTTGAGTTACAATTAAAAATGTTGAAGGAAAGTAACGAGAGTAATGAAATAAAATTAAAGGAATCTCGAAATAAAGAATTAGAATTTTTAAGAAAAGAGGCTGAGTTAAAAAATAAAACTGCTGAATTAGAAATTGAGGTGCAGAAAAAATTAATGGCGGGAAGAGATGAAATAACACAAACTATTCGTAAGCAAGAAGCAGAAAAAAATGAATTAAAGCAGAAGGAATACGAGAAAAAGATGGAAGATCAGCGAAAAATGATTGAGGAAATGCAACGAAAAATAGAACAAGGTTCGATGCAAATGCAGGGTGAAGTAATGGAATTAGCTTTAGAAGATTTATTAAAAACGGAATTTAAATTTGATATTATTGATGAGGTAAAAAAAGGTGCAGCCGGCGCTGATGTAGTTCAAACAGTAGTAAATTCATCACAACAGATATGCGGAAAAATAATTTTTGAAAGTAAAAGAACCAAAACTTTTTCTGACTCATGGATTGAAAAATTAAAAAATGACCAACGAGAAGAAGGTGCATCTTTGGCAGTTTTAGTTACTGAAGTAATGCCAAAAGATATGACTCGATTTGGAAGTAAAGATGGAGTTTGGATTTGTAATTTTCAAGATGCAAAAAGTTTGGTTCATATTTTACGTGAAATGATTGTAAGAGAATATTCAGTTAGATCTGCAGAAGAAAACAAAGGTGATAAAATGAGTTTATTGTATCAATACATAACCAGTGAAGAATTCAGGCATCGTGTTGAAGCCATCGTGGAAGCTTTTTCGACTATGAAATCTGATATTGATACGGAAAGAAGATTGTTTACAAAAAGATGGAAAGAAAGAGAAAAGCAAATTGAAATAGTGATGAACAATACTATTAACATGTATGGAAGTGTGAAAGGTATTGCTGGTAATGCGGTTGGAAGTGTAAAAGCTTTAGAAATTCCAGAGTTCACTGATGGAGAAAATGAAGAATTAGAATGAGAAAACAATTTCTATATATAATTTTAATTTTACCCCTGTTATCATGCATTATGATGACTCCTCGTTCTCCTTCTCCACAGGTTGGGCCGAAAGCATTACCTAATGAAAAAAAATTCTTTCCAAACATTACTATTTTTCATGAATCAAAAGATTCTTCGGTTATTTATATTTCTGTAAAATCTGATGATTTATTATACATAAGATCTCAAGCTAGTGCTGAGTTTTCGGCCCGAATGAATGTAAATTATCAAATATTTAAAGAAGGAACAAAAATTCCATTGGATACCGGTTCCATTAAATTAGTTGATTTTGGTAATTCAAAAAACAAAACATTAGTAGCTCGCAAGAAAATAAAACTGGAATCAGGTAAAGTTTATGAATCGGAATTTAAATGTTTGGATTTAAATCGCGAAGAAAAATACACTGCTGAAATTATCATTAATAAACAAAACGAAAACAATCGTCAAAATTTTTTACTGTTAAAAGAAACCTATGAGCCCATTTTAAACAATGTTACCAATGAAAAAAATATTTGGTTGGCACATCCAAAATTATCTTCACAAACCCTTTGGGTAAGATATTATAATAGAAAATTTGATGTTCCTACTCCTCCATTTTCAGATAATAAACTAGTCAAGTTTTCTTATAAAGCCGATTCCATGTATGCTGTTCAACTTAATGATTCTGGTTTTGTAAAATTAAATTTAAATGAAAAAGGATTTTATCATTTTCAGCAAGACACTGCTAAACAAGAAGGATTGACTTTATTCATTTATAAAGGAAACTATCCTGAAATTACACATGTTGATCAATTAACAGAGCCATTGCGATATTTGACTAGCACACTTGAATTTTCAAATATTGTAAATAGCGATGATATTAAAAGTGCAGTGGATTATTTTTGGTTAGATAAATGTGGAAGTAAAGAAAGAGCCCGAGAAACCATTAAACAATATTATAGCCGAGTGGAAAAAGCAAACAAACTATTTTCTTCTTTTGTTGAAGGCTGGAAAACAGATCGTGGAATGATTGCAATAATATTTGGCGAACCTCATTCAATTTCTAGGTCAGTGGATAGCGAAACTTGGTTTTACAATAAAGAACGAGCCTATTCCTATATCACCTTTTCGTTTATAAAAGTAAAAAATCCATTTACAGATAATGATTATATTTTATCGCGCGATCCTGGATTTAAACCCCAATGGTATCGCGCAGTAGAAAGTTGGAGACAAGGCAGAGCCTATAACGCAAATAATTTTTAATGCAACACGAAGTTAACGAAAGTGACATGATTTTTGGCATACGTGCTACCATCGAAGCCATTCGAGCGGGAAAAGAAATCAATAAAATAATTATCCAAAAAGGATTGCAAGGAGATTTATTCCGCGAATTCAAAAACGAAATGGCAGGGATGGAAAGTTTGATTCAATTAGTTCCGATTGAAAAATTGAATCGAATTACTAGAAAAAATCATCAAGGTGTAATTTCATTTGTAAGTCCGGTTACCTATTACCGTATTGAAGAAATTGTGCCTAAAATTTTTGAAGAAGGAAAAAATCCACTGTTGCTGATATTGGATCGTGTTACTGATGTCCGAAATTTCGGTGCTATTTGCCGTTCTGCCGAATGTTTAGGTGTGGATGCAGTAATTATTCCTTCGAGAGGATCGGCAGCAATTAATGCAGATGCTGTAAAAACTTCGGCTGGAGCTTTGCATACATTGCCTGTATGTCGAGAAAATAATCTAAAGCAAACTATTGATTATTTATTGGAAAGTGGAATTCAAGTAGTGGGTTGTACAGAAAAAGGATCTGAAGATGTAGAGACTTGTGATTTTTCTCCTCCTACCGCAATCATTATGGGTTCAGAAGATGAAGGAATCTCTCCTGAGTATTTAAAACGATGCAATGCAAGAATAAAAATTCCTATGACTGGAAAGATTGAATCTTTAAATGTTTCAGTAGCTACAGGAATAATTTTATATGAAGTAATTCGTCAACGACTAAAATTATAAGAAATGAATAAATTAATTTTACTTTTAGCTGTGCTTGCTATTGGTGCTTGCGGAACAAAAAAAAAAGAAGACCTATCTAGTGCTAAAAAAAAGAAGGAAGGAAAATCCCAACCTGAATCAATTCTCTCTCTTAAAGATTTAAATTTCATGGAAGGAAACTGGATTGATGCTTCAGGGGCAATGCCAGGTTTTAATGAAAAATGGGTACTTCTAAATGATTCATTATTTCAAGTAATCGGATATTTTGCCACTGAAAAAGATACTTCTATTATGGAAGCTATTAAAGTAAAAATGGTGGATGGAATTTTGAATTACATTCCTAAAATTGAAAATCAAAATGAGGGGGCGGAAATTTCTTATGCACTTCAAGATTGGTCAACTAAAGATTCTATCGTTTTCGGAAATTACAAGCATACCTTTCCACAAGAAATTGCTTATGTGAGAAAAACAAATGATTCTGTTGTGGTATATTTAAAAGGAATCGGGGAAGATAAAAAACCGAAGGAATATTTGTTGCAGTTGAAAAGAGGAGAATAGAAAATAGACATGAGACTTTAGACATTAGACTTTAGACATTAGACTTTAGACATTAGACTTTAGACATTAGACTTTAGACATTAGATATTAGATATTAGACATTAGAATAAAAACGAACATTAAATACAATCTTATGTTTATGAAAAGATTGTTTTTTATGAATGGGATATATTTTAATTTCTTGTGGAGAAAAATCATTTCGAAGCAAAATAAAAGCCTTTTAGGAAATGAAAAATTGAATTTTTATTAAAAAAGGGATTTACCTTTAAATAGTATCACAAAAATCTCGAATGCCAACCAGCATTCAATTTCACCAACCAGTTTTTATCCAAATCAGATTTCGTGGCAACTAGATTATCATAAACCAATGAATTTTCAGTGATGATGCCTTGAGATTTTAAATCAGCTAACTTATTTAAGTCTGCAATAACTATTTTTTCATCTAATGAAATAGCTACTTTCATACGGTTGGTTAATGAAGCTCCTAAATAATTTTCAACTTCCTTAACAAATTGCAAAGATTTATCAATGGAACATCCACTTGCTTTGGCTTGCTCTTCATCCGCCATCACAATCAAAAATAAATTTTCTACAATAGCAATTTTTGCTTTCAAAGGAGTTCCGTGTGCATTCCATCCTGCAATAAAACGATTTCCTTCTTCATTAATCGCATTTACTTCGTGTGGTGCTAAAAAACGTTCACATTGGTAAATCCAAACCCGTGAATGATCTGGCAAAGTAGAAAACACTTCGGCATTTATTTTTTCAGAGGTCATTTGCACTGGCAATTAATTCGGCAATATCTAAAATCTTCACTTCATTTTCTTTATTGAAATTCTTTACACCATCTGTCATCATGGTATTACAAAATGGACAACCTGTTGCAATTACATTAGGAGTAGTTGCTAATGCCTCCTCCGTTCTTTCTATATTCACTTCTTTATCTCCGTGTTCTGCTTCTTTGAACATTTGCGCTCCACCAGCTCCACAACAAAATCCTTTTGTCTTGCAGCGTTTCATTTCTACTAATTCAGCATCTAATTTTTCGAGTAGCTCACGAGGTGCTTCATATTCTCCATTCGCTCTTCCCAAATAACAGGGATCATGGAAAGTAATTCTTTTTCCTTTGAATTCTCCTCCACCTTTAATTTTCAATTTTCCTTCGCGAATTAATCCATTTACAAATTGAGTATGATGCATCACTTCGTAATTTCCTCCCAATTCGGGATATTCATTTTTCAATGTATTAAAACAATGCGGACAAGAAGTAACAATTTTTTTTATCCCGTATCCATTCATCATTTGAATATTCTGCATAGCTTGCATTTGAAATAAAAATTCATTTCCTGCACGTTTAGCTGGATCACCGGTGCAAGTTTCTTCCGTTCCAAGCACTGCGAATTTTACATTAGCAGAATTAAGAATTTTAACGAGCGCTCGAGTGATTTTTTTTGCACGATCATCGAATGAACCAGCACAGCCCACAAAAAACAAAACCTCTGGAGTTTCACCTGCTGCAAGCATTTCTGCCATTGTACGTATTTGTAAATTGTTACTCATATATTTTTAGTTGCAGTAGCAGCTGCAGTGGCAGATGTGCTACTAATTAACATTCGTTTTCATTTTAGGTAAAAATTTCTCAGGATTATTTGACATCGATCCGAGCATCTTTCCTACTTGTTCATATTCAGAAAATAATCTATTAGCTACTTCATTTGAAATATATTCACAATCTAAAGCAAATGAAACCCAAACCAAAGTTTCTGAGCATTCTCCATCAGCATCTGTCATTTTAGTAGTAAAGTGTTTAGGATAAATTCTTTTTCTATAGCCCTCAGCAATATTTGAACAAACTGAACGAGATGATCTCCTGATTTGATCTGTCAATGCATATCTCTCTTCAACTGGAAATAATTTAGATAATTGAAAAATCTCCATTGCCAATGCATATGCCTTTTCATAAACTTTCAATTCATTAAAACCAAATCCCTTCATACTAATTAACTGCATTAATTCAAATTATACTTTGCAGGTGACTGCCACTGCGACTGCCACTTTACTTCAATCTTGAAAAACTTGTATACTCACTTCTTTCTCCACTAATTTTGTAAACTTTCCATTGTAACGAGTTGCTCTTACCATATGATTATCGATCCAATGATAATTTCCGCCACGAGGTTTTCCCATTAGTAAACCATGATATTTAAAACCATGTTTGTTCAACCATTTTTCAGTTACTGCACGATGCTCTTCGGTGCGTGAAGTAAAAAATGTAATGATATGTCCTTCATCATACCATTTGATTAATGTCACTAAAGCATCTGGATATATAGAAGCATCTTCCATTCTCCAAGGTTCTTCATTAGGAATATCATCGCAAATCGTTCCATCGATATCCACCAGGTAATTTTTGATATGTTCTGGTAAAATAGGTGATAGTTTTTCACCGTTCACTTCGATTTCATTCAATGGAGGATTAGTTGGCATAATTTATTTTTTATGAGTTTGATTGTACACGTAACGTTTTCGCATTTCTGTTGACATTCCTACAATAGGAATATTATATTTAACTAATTCTTTAAAATTTCCATTCTCATTTTTTAATGATATTGTAATAACACTAGTTTTACCAATGCTAGTGACAGGTGCTTTTACGATATAAATTCCTTTTTCTGCGTCCTTCAACATAATGGAACAACCTGTAGCAGTAATAGAAATGGATTTCAAATGGCAATTAGTTTGTAATTGAAATTCTGTATCGAAACCTGTAACAATGGTGTCAGTAAAAACAGAAAATTTCAGCGTAGGATATTCGGGTTGGTCTTTCGCAAATAAAGTACTATTTACCATCAAAAATAAGATCATAACAAAAACTACTTTCAAGTTATTCTTCATTCTACTTTAAATTAATTTTCGTTCGCCCAATTCAATCGATCACTTGGAGAAAACTGCCAAGGTGCTCCGTTGTTTTCGATATTCGTAAACATTCCTGTCAATTCTGTTGGCGCTTTAGATTCCTCCATCACCAAATATCTTCTCAAATCAAGAATGATTGAAAGTGGATCAATATTCACTGGACATTCTTGGACGCAAGCATTACAAGAAGTACAAGCCCAAATTTCTTCGGCTAAAATATAATCTCCCAATAACGATTTATTATCTGTAAAATCTTTTCCGTTTTTCTTTTTCGCTTTTCCTAATTCTTCCAATCGATCTCTAGTATCCATCATGATTTTACGTGGAGAAAGTAATTTTCCGGTTTGATTGGCAGGACATGAAGATGAGCATCTACCACATTCGGTACAAGAATAAGCATCCATCAATTGTTTCCAAGTAAGATCTGTAACATCTTTTGCTCCGAATCTTTTGGGAGTTGTATCAGCTGGCGCAGCAGCATAAGGATCAGCATTCGGATCCATCATTAATTTTACTTCTGCAGTTACACTTTCTAAATTAGTCATTGCACCTTTTGCATTCAAATTAGAATAATAAGTATTGGGAAATGCAAGTACAATGTGTAAATGTTTTGAGTAAGGTAAATAATTTAAAAAAGCGAAAATTCCGATAATATGAAACCACCACATTCCACGTTCAATCATTATTAAAGAATCGGTGGAAAAATTTTCCATAATGGGCACCAACAAATTTCCACTAATGGGAAACGATCCTGCGGAAATATAATGCTCAACCCCTCTTGCTTGTAAAATGGAATCTGCTGCATTCATTTTTAAAAATGCACCCATCAACAAAACTTCTATAATCAAAATAAGGTTGGCATCTGTCTTTGGCCATTTCGTCATTTCTTTATAGTGAAAACGTTTTACTTTAGCGATATTTCTTCTCATCAAAAAAATAACACAAGCCACTAAAACAAGAAAAGCTAGAATTTCAAAAGAAGCAATCAGAAAATTATAAAATCCACCTAAAAAAGCAAAAACGCGATGTGTTCCCGCTGCGCCATCAATTATAATTTCTAGAACTTCGATATTGATAATAATAAATCCGGCATAAACGAAAAAGTGAAGAATGGCTGGAAAAGGACGAGTCATCATTTTGGTTTGACCAAATGCAACGCGTAACATGGTTTTTAATCTTTCTGATTTTCGATCGGAACGATCTAATGCTTGACCGAGCTGGATATTAAAAATTATTTGACGAATGTTAATCGTAAATAAAACAGATGCGACAATAAATAAAGCGATAAAAATAAAATTCGCAATGATCATATTACGGTTGCTTTAATAAATCTTTCAATTCTTTTTCTTCGGCAGCAGTTAATTTCAGCCCCTTTTCTTTGGCGCCAAAAACAGAGAAATGCAAATAACGTGTTGGATGCTCAGTGATATTTGCAATCAAATCTTGTACTTTTTTATTGGTAGCTAATAATGCATTGTGCAAACTATCTGATTTAATTAATTTGCCTAGTGAACCTTCACCCTTGTCAACAGCATCAAGAATAGTATTAACTTTCTCTAAGGTGTTATTCAATTCACCAATGGTTTTACTTAAATCTGCTTTAGAAACATCATCAGAAATTTTTGCAAAATTATTAATAATACTATTTATTTTATCATTGTTATTGGCTAAATTAGTAGTGATGGAACGAACATTAGTTAAAGTAGCAGAAATTTTAGGCTTCTCCTCTGCAACAAATCCTTCTAAAGAAATAGCGGTATTCTCTAAACTTTTCACTGTGCGTTGAACACTAACCATGCTTGCATTCAATCCGCTTTGATTGTCTCCAATAACTGTTTTTACAATGGTCACCAAGGTATCAATAGATCCTAATAATTCTTCTGCTTTTTTCTTTACGGGGGCAATTTCTTGGTTTACTCGATCGCCTAATGATTGTGAATTAGCTCCTGTTAATTGATCACCATCTTCTAACAAATCTTTACTTATACCAAAATCCAAACTAATGGCTCTTGTTCCTAATAGGTCGGAACTAAAAATAGTAGCTTTTGAGTCTTTGGGAATCTCTATATCGTCATTATCGATCACAAACGTAACAATGATATATTCTCCACCATTGACAATTTCAACTTCGGTAACTTGCCCTACTTTCATTCCTTTGTAGATAACTGGGCTCGCTGTGACTAATCCATCAATCTCTTCATACTTTGCAGTAAACATTCGATTTGACTTGAACAGATTAATTCCTTTCAGATAATTTATTCCTACAATGAGAAATACAATTGCAACAATTACGGTTAAACCGATTTTAATTTCTTTGGATGCCTTCACTTCAATTTTTACTTGTTATTGGCCATTTCACGCGCCACATTGAGATCTTTAATTCTTGCTCCATCCTTGAATGCTACAATGAAAGCTGTAGTGTATCCTTTTGAACGGGCCACCTCCAACGCTGATTTAGCCTCGTCAAAATTATTACTTTTTTCGTAAGTGTATTTAAACATTCCGCCATCGGAGTAAACATCTACCCCTTCGAGGCCTTTAAAATTAGTGGCAGAACGCTCTATCTCCTTGGAAGACGTGGTGATTTGCACTTTGAAAACTACCTTTGCCACGTCAATTTTATTTTTTTCAACAACCTCCGATTTATTGTTCACGACAACTGTTGTTTCTGGTTTTTCGGTTTTCTCGATGATTTTCACCTCCTCCTTCACGATTACCTTCTCCTCGACCTTTGCTGTGGTTGCAACTCCATTTTTCTTATCCACAATGATTTTATAATCTACAAAAGCATCAAAAATGGCATCGGCCATTTTGGTTTGATAAGTATCATTCGTTAATACTTTTTCTTCGTCTGGATTAGTTAAAAAACCTGTTTCAACCAATACACTTGGCATATTTACCTGATGTAAAACCAAAAATCCAGCTTGCTTTACTCCACGGTCAGAGTACCCTTCGGTATTCACAATGTTTTTCTGAATGAGGTTGGCGAATTCGATACTCTGATCTAGATACAGTTGCATTTTTAAACCAAGAATAATGTCCAAATCAGGGTCATTTGGATCTAATTTTTCATATTTGGTTTCATGATCATCTTCCATCAAAACAACATCATTCTCTCGTTGCATGACTTTAGCCTGAGCATCGGTTTTATGCAACCCTAACACATATGTTTCGCTTCCTTTGGCATGTGAAGGTCCTGAATTAGCATGAATACAAATAAATAAATCGGCATCGTTACGATTGGCTATTTTGGCTCTTTCCCCCAATTCAACAAATTCATCTTTAGTGCGGGTATAAATCACTTTGATTTTGGAGCCATATTTCTCCTCCACCATTTTACCAAATTTTAACGAAATGGATAGCGCAACGTCAGCCTCATGGGTTTTGGTTGGCCCAATACAACCCGGATCGGAGCCACCATGACCAGGATCTATCACAATAGTTCTGATTCCCAACGAATCCTTTCCTGCAATTGCTAAATGAAAAAAACAGGAAATAAGAATCACCATCATACCAAAACTTCTCAAATTCCGTTTCATTTTATCGTATTTACTTTAATTGTTTACGTTATCCTCAAAAAAATGTTTGCTAAATACTGTTATCACTTTCATTTCTGTTCGTCTGTTCGATTAGTTTTGCAGCAGAAAAAAAATCATCGCCCACAAAATTAACCCGAAGACTTGCCTTTTACTCAACGATTCATACAACTTTTCCCCGCTTTACTGTTGATAATGGTAGGTTTTACCATTTCCATTGATGGATTTACGCAAGAAAATGCCTTAAAAACCGATACTTTGACAGACGAATCGTTAAAGTCGGAAATTTATTATAGCGCACGAGATTCTATTCGTATCGACATCAAAAAACAAATTGTTTACCTCTATGGGGAAGCCTCGGTAGAATATGAAGATGCGCATCTCACAGCTGCCTACATGGAAGTTTCGATGGGTGAAGACAAAGTTTATGCCAGAGGAGAAAAAGATAGTACCGGAAAATTGATTGGTAAACCCGTTTTTGATGATGGAACACAAGCTTTAACCATGGAGGAAATTACCTATAATCTAAAAACTAAACGTGGGGTCATTCATGAGGTTTTTATGCAAGAAGGTGAAAGTTATATTCACATGGGAATTTCTAAAAAGCAATCTAACGATGAAGTGCACTTGCGTGATGGAAAATATACTACCTGTGATTTAGAAGATCCGCATTATTATTTTCATTTGAGTAAAGCCATCATGATTCCAGATGACAAAATTGTTTCGGGACCGGTAAATTTGGTCATTGCCGATATTCCTACTCCATTGGGTTTACCTTTTGGATTTTTTCCCAATAAAAAAAGAGAAGCGAAAGGAATAATTATTCCCACCTATGGAGAATCTCCAGGTTTAGGATTCTTTTTGATGAATGCCGGATACTATTTTCCCCTTGGTAAAAAAATGGATATGCAGATTTTGGGTGATATTTATTCTAGAGGAAGTTGGGGAGCAAAAACCATCATGCGATACAATAACCGCTATCACTACAATGGAAATTTGAATCTTTCCTATACCAATATTCAGCGTAGTGATCGAGAATTTCCAGATTTTAGTATTAGCCGAGAGTTTTTTGTTCGTTGGACACATAATCAAGACCCCAAATCAAGACCCAATAGTCGTTTTTCTGCCAATGTAAATGCCGGAACTACGAGTAATTTTAGAAATAATTTCAATACCAATTTGAATGATTATTTATCGAATACTTTTCAATCAAATATTTCTTATTACTATTCCATTCCCAATAAACCGATGAACTTTACGGTGAATGCAAGGCATAACCAAAATAATGTAAATCATATTGTGAATTTCACGTTACCCGAATTCACGTATAATGTAAATCGTATTTTCCCTTTCAAAAAAATAAATACCAATGGAAAAAAGAATCCATTTATAGATGCCTATCAAAATTTTGGAGTGAGTTTTTCTACTAACTTTAGAAATGATATAACCATTGCCGATTCATTAATTGATATTAATAATTTAGATCGAGTTTTTAATACGATGCGCAATGGCGTGCGACATAATGCAGCAGCATCCACTACTTTAAAATTAGCGAATGGTAAATTTACTTTTAATCCTTCGGCTACGTTTACAGAAAGATGGTATTTTCAAACGTTGAATAAAACGTATGATGCACTTTCAGAATCATTAGTAACCGATACAGTTAGTGGATTTGCTCGAGCGCATGAATACAGCATCAATGCTGCATTGACGACTAAACTTTATGGAATGTATAAATCCACTGGTAAAAAACAGACCACATTACGACATGTTTTAACTCCTGCTATTACCGCTCAGTATCGTCCGGATTTTAATTCGAATATCACTGGTTCTTTTGGCCCGAATGATAGTATTGTGATGAATTACTCACCTTATGATATTGGTATTTTTGGAAAACCTGCCAATGGAGAAATAGGTTCGATGGGCATTTCGATTATCAATAATATTGAGATGAAAAGAAAATCATCGAAAGATACCGTGACAGGTTATAAAAAAACGATGATTATTGAGAACTTTTCAATGAATACGAATTATAATTTTTTGAGAGATTCCTTGAATTTATCGAGTATCAATTTATCAGGAAGAACGAATCTTTTCAAAAATGTAGGAATTGTTTATTCTGGAGCGATTGATCCGTATATTTATAATAATGGAGTTATCACCCGAGAATTAATGATTCAAAATGGACAAGGAATTGGAAAATTTGCCAGAAATGATGTGGCGATTTCTACACGATTGAAAAGTAAATCTAAAAACCCCAACTCTACTTCAACCAATACAAACGCGGATGAATTAGAATTGAATGAAGTTAATCAAAACAGAAATGGCTATGTGGATTTCAATATTCCTTGGACATTAAATTTGAATTTTGTTTTTCGTTCTTCTCGTGCTTTTAGTAACGGAGAAGATAGTTTGGTTTTTTCACAAGCCATTACTTTTGATGGAGATATTTCATTAACTAAAAACTGGAAAGTTGGTTTTATGTCGGGATATGATTTTGTGCAGCAAAAAATAACACCAACTGAAATTACCGTTTATCGCGATTTACATTGTTGGGAGGCACAATTTAGGATTATTCCTTTTGGTGTATTGAAAAGTTATTCTATTCA
This sequence comes from Flavobacteriales bacterium, assembly GCA_044368255.1. GTDB lineage: Bacteria > Bacteroidota > Bacteroidia > Flavobacteriales_D > UBA2798 > CAMBFX01. The sequence continues at coordinate 21,321 of JBIPLT010000007.1, read as the reverse complement.
GATCAATGTGAAATCATCATTGTTGCAGGATTTGAAACTTCAACGTAGAAGAAGCTGGTATGATAACTAAAAATGTAAAATGAATAATGTAAAATGAATAATGTAAAATGAATAATTTTAGAAAGCCTCCTAAAAATGGGAATTCTTCCATTTTACAATTAACATTTGACATTTTACATTAAAACCTTACTTTTACTCCATGTTAATGCTTCGCAATATTATCCTCGCTACCCAATACGGACTCGCCATCACCGTTCTGATTATGGGAATCATGTTGTGGATAGGCTTGATGGATTTTAAAAATGTAGCGCATTTTTTAGCTTTATTTTCGTTGATGACAGGATGCATTATTTTTACTTCTTGTACTTCGCCTAAAATAATTGCAATGAAAAAATTCTTTCCTGCTTTAGCCTTTGCAGGTTGGTTTGCAGGAATGGGAAGTGCATTGGTTTTTTGGCAAACCTTACCCATTGACGCTTGGTATTATTTTAATCTTGTTCTTGTTTTAGGAATTTGTTTTAGTCTTTTTGCAGAGACAGAAAAGGGAAGTGCAAAAAAAGAACGAAGCGTGATTCATGTGGTAGCTTCCATTATCATCCTTATCACACTTTTCTTTATATCTCTTCACGTTTTAGGATTAATTGATATGCGATTACCCCTTTTAATTTTGATAGCAGCGGTAACGGTTCTTTTAGTGATGGTGGTAGTGAAGAATAGAAAGAGGGAAAAAAATAGCTAATTTAAATTACTATTCTCACATTTTATAAATCCATGCATCCATTCCTTCCTTGCTTTTCAATTTTTGCAAAGTATCATTAGCGGTTTCTTCGTTTTTAAATCCACCCACAGCTGCGTAAGTCATTCCGTTTTTGTTTTTAATGGTGGTAGCGATATAACCTTTGGCAATGAGATTAGAAGTTAATTTAGAGGCATTGGATTCAACTTTGAAACTTCCTACTATGATGAAAATGTTTCCCTCTGAAGCTAAAGTGGTGGAATTGGGGACAGCGGACAAGGGGCGAGAGACAGGTGTGGTATTCGTACTAACGACTTTATACTTCGGTTCAACACTTTGTTTCTTTTTTTCTGTAACAACTGCTAATTCTTTTTTGGAAACTAATTTTTCTTCCGGTTTTTTACTTTCTATTTTTGGTTTTACAGTCAATGTCTTTTTTGTTTCCGCTGAGGCAAAAAACGAATCAGTCATTTTACCGAAATAATCAAATGCAGAAGCAAGTTGATCTTTCACATTAAATATTTCATACCATTCAGAACCACCTGGATAATAAATATCTCGATAAACCATTAAACATCCCGAATAACAAGCCACCCAAACTTCATTATTTTGACTGTCGAAAGTGATTCCGATGGGATGTTCTTTGGTTTCTTGTTGTTCGGTGACTTCGAATTTTTTCAAATCCACTTTGCTCATTTTATTAATGGAATAATTCACCACATACAAAAATTTATCATCGGGAGTAATAATCATACTTCGAGGAGAACCTCCACAAATGGTTTTAGTGATCGACTCATTGAACAAATTTATTTTCGCAATTTTTCCCTCGTTATTCAAGGAAACATACAACAACGAATCGTTTGATGAAATACACAGATGACGAGGTCCGTTACCCACATTTTTTATTTGTGAAGTGGTGAAATTTTCTAAATCAATTTTCAAAATATGAATACTTCCCATAATGGTAACATACGCATATTTTGATTTTGAATCCACCACAATTCCCCGAGGAAAACGACCAGCTTTGATCCTTTTAATCTCTTTGCTTTTTTCAATATCCACCACACTCACATCTCCACTCGACCAATTGCTCACCAAGACATATTTATTATCGGGAGAAACAGCAACATATTTTGGCACGGAACCTACCGTAATAATTTTTTCTATCGCAAAAGTTTCGGTATTTATCTTGTATAAATAACTATCATCAAATTTATTCGAAGAACAATCATCACAACCGGGATTGATGAATTTATCTCCGCTCATATTGTAATTACTTACCCAAGCATATTTTCCATCATGAGAAAATGCCGATTCTACAGGCGAGCCACTCAATGTTCCAGCGATACTATCAATTCCAAAATCTTTTGGTTTTACTTTATCCGAAATAGTTTTTACTAATTCGTAATCGCGATTGTAAACACGAACAGTATGACTGTACATCATGTTCTGAGCAAAAAATAATCCATTACCAGAGTGTACGACAGACTTTGGTGAAAGACCTCCACGAATCACTTTTTTCAAACGCAAAGTTGAGTCCTGAGCCTCAACGAAGGCAGGAAATAATAATAGACAGATTCCGACATGCATCGGAATGACAATCGGAAAAATTATTGCCTTTAATAAATGTGAAAAATAAATCTTCATTATAACAACAAATCACTTAACGAAAACAGATTCCGATATACATCGGAATAAACCTCCAAAACATAATTTAAACTAAGCCTTGATGCATCAACAACTATGCTTCAAGGAGGAGCAAAATACGTAAAGAGTGAAAAATAGATACAACTATCAGCGAGAAAGTAGAGAAAACCCCATCGAAGGGTCATACTTCTTTCGGATTTTCAAGTCTTTAGGGAAATAATTATTTATTCGTCCGGGAATAGATTTATACCATCCCAGAGGGAAATTCTGATAGGTAAAATATCCCCAACCTTTGTGATCGGGGGAAATATTTGGCACTTCTTTCGAGAGAAATTGAATCGCTTCTTCGTAAGATAATTCCGTTTTTGGAAAAGCATTTTTATCCAAATGATTCGATAAAATTAATTCGTGATCGGGAACCATATCTTTTCCTATTGGAGTTCCTAAAATAGTTCCCGTTTTTTTAAAACGAAGAAAATTTTTCAATGTTTCGAGTAAAGCAAAATGTTCGGTTGGAAAAAATTTAATTTGATCTTTCTCCTGAAAGAATGTAAATTTTTTGGTGGAATAATCGAGTAAATAATTTTTATACTCTCCATTGGTAGTTTTTGTACTTAGTTTAAAACTATGAAAAGGTCTAAAATGTTTTTCTGGTTTTCGGAGAACAGAAACAAAGAAGCCTTCGCCTTTATGAGCGTGAGGGAAAAAGCGGAAATTATTTTGAGACACAGAAGAATTAGCGTTGACCCCTCCGTCTCGAAGACGAGACACCTCCCCTTGGAAAGGGGAGGAAAAAAAAGGCTCCAAGTCAAAATTGTCTATGAGAAATCTAATATTCTCTTCATTTTCTTTTTCGTTGTATGTGCAGGTGGAATAAATTAAAAATCCGCCTGGCTGGAGAGCGGGAAGAATATCAGAAACAATTTTTCGCTGACGAATGCTGCAATGTTCTACATTTTTTTCACTCCACTCAGCTAAAGCGGCTTCTTCTTTACGAAACATTCCTTCACCCGAACAAGGGGCATCCACTAAAATTAAATCAAAAAGATTTTCGAGTTGAGAAAAATGAGAAGGGTCGTTACAAGTAATGGCTACATTATTATTTCCCCATTTCGAAATATTTTCATCTAATGCGCCGAGGCGTGCAGAAACAATTTCATTGGAAATTAAAAATGCATCTTCGGGTAAATTAGAAAGTAGATGTGTTGTTTTTCCACCAGGCGAAGCACAAAGATCCAAAGCCATTTTAATAGAATTCTCTTTGCAAATTTCTTTTACAATTTCGCCAATAAACATACTGGAAGCTTCCTGAACATAATAAGCGCCCGAATGAAAAATGGGATCAAAAGTAAAAATGGGGCGTTGCGGCAAATAATATCCTTCGCTACACCATTTCACTTTTTCGAGTGATAGAGAATGTGAAAATTTCTTTGGATTAATTCGAATGGAAACCGGAGGATTTTCATTCAATGCTTCCACCAATTTTAATTTCTCCTCTTCTGGAAGAGGAACAGTTGCTAAAAATTTGTTTGGAAGTTGAATCACTTTTTGGTTAATTGTTCCTGTTTAACTTCTACAATATTTCCGTATTTCTTTAATTCTTTCATATCAAATTTAGATTTATCACCCACGATGGTAATTACGGTTGTTTTATTTTGAATTTCATTTTTATAAAAATCTAAAATCTTATCGAAAGTCATTTTTTCATATTCTTCCATCAATGTTTGATTGGCATCTTTGGTAAATCCTCTTTCTTTCCATGCCTCAATTATATTGGCCAAATTTCTAAAACCAGGGCGTGATGCTTTTGCTTCTTCTACCATTGAAGAACGAATTCCATCCATGCGATCTAATTTCTCTGGCATTTTATGAATTAAATCAAACATCGCTTCAATTGCATCATTCGTTTTATCCGCTTGACAACCTACATAAGCATTAAAATGATTATTATTTCCGGGTAAATAGGCAGTTTGATAGGTTCCAAAAGTAGAATAAGCCAATGAACGAAGCTCACGAATTTCTTGAAACACTAAACTCGACATATCACCACCAAAATATTTATTGAACGTATAAACGACTGGAAGTTGACTCAATTCGAAAGGTTTTCCATTAATAAAAAAATTGACTTGACTTTGTCTTGCTTTTTTATCATTGAGAATATAAATCGTATTCTCTGCTGGTAAATTTCTTTTCCTGAAAACTCTTTCTTGTGGTTTTTTTAAACCCGATTCAAACTTGAATCCTGATAAAATTGTTTTTTCTGTTTCGTTAATCGATTTTTCTCCTGCAAATGTCAATTTAACTTGATACGTCATTGCCTCTTTCATGGATTGAATTAATGCACTAGCTTTTATTTTTGAAATTTCAGAAACAGAAAGTTCGGTGAGATAAAAAGAATTTTCTTTGAAATTGACAAAAGCATTCAATACTTGAGCTTTCCATTGTGGTGAGCGGTTATTTAATTTTTGTTCTGCATTTAAATCTGAAACAATTTTTTTGATTTTAGCATCATCGGTTTTCAATTTGGAAATAAATTGATAAACCTTGTTCAAAGCAGGCTCCAAATTTTCTTCTAATCCATCGAGACTAATGGAGAATTGATAGTCGTTTACCGAAAAATTAACGGTACATCCTAAAGCATATAATTCTCGTTTGAATTCGGCAGAGCTAACATATGAATCGGCAATATTCAAATAATAAGGAAGAATTTTTAAATTTTTATCATAAAATTTTCCTGTTCCGAATTTCATATTTAAAGAGAAAATCGAATTAAAAGGATTGTGAGAAACAGATAATTTAACTCCAGGTGCAATTTCCTTTTCTGTGATATCCTTATTGAAATCCACAAATCGAGTGGCCTTTTCTTCTTGAGGAATATTTTTCCATTCATCATAAAATGAAGAATGAACTCCTTCTTTTGGTTTTACCGGCTGAAAATCGGGTTTGGGCAATTTATCTTTTTTAGAGAATCCCATTTTAGAATGCATCGATAAACAATTTTCACCGAAATATTTTTTTGCTGCTTGGATGATTTGTTCGCGAGTAATATTATTTAATGAATTTCTTTCTACAAGATACGCGCCCCAATCTTTATTGGAGGCAAAAGCAGTTGCAATTTCGAGCGCTCGATCTTCATTGTATTCTTTCATACGCTCCCAATCCATCATAATATTATTCTTCACAGCTTGAAGATATTCCTCTGTAAAATCACCATTTTGTATTTTTTGAATTTGAGCGTAAACCAATTTTTCGGCTTTTTTCAATGATTGCCCAATGATTTTAGGAATGAAATATAAAACGGCATGACCATAATCGTTCATGGGTTCATAGTATAATCCAGCAGCCATTATTTTTCCTTGATCAGCCAATTCATCTACAAATCCTCCATTTCCGTTGCTAAGCATGTTTGAAATTACTTCTACTGCCAAATAATCTAAATTAGTGTTGGCAGGAGAGCGATAACCCAAAGCGCCTACTTTCACAGGAGTATAACGCACTCTTACTTTTTCTTTGCCATTAAAATCTTTTTCCTTGTAGTCTGTAAATTTATCGATGCTTTTAGTTTTCCATTTCCCAAATTTCTCTTTTATCCACTTGATGGTTGTTTCTGAATCAAAATCTCCAGAAATGACCAATGCCATATTATTGGGCACATAATATTTTTCAAAATATTCATACATCGTTTTGAGCGATGGATTTTTTAAATGTTCGGTTGTTCCAATAATCGTTTGTTGCCCGTAGGGATGAACCTTATAAAAATTCTCCATGAATTTTTCAAAAAGACTTTCCATTGGATCATCCATTCCAATATTTTTTTCTTCGTAAACTGTTTCTAATTCACTTTGAAATAAACGAAAAACTGGATTTTGAAAACGATGCGCATAAATATCTAACCATCTTTCCATTTGAGAAGCAGGAAAAGAATTGTGGTAAACGGTCATTTCTAAACTCGTAAATGCATTTACATCTTCTCCGCCGATTTCACTCAACATTCTATCCATTTCATTGGGAATAGCATATTGTGCCGCACGAACAGAAACTTCATTTATTTTTTTCTGAATGGATTTTCGTTTGGTTTCATCTTTTGTTTTTGCGAGTTCTTCATAAAGAACATTAATGGAATCAAGATGCCATTTTTCTTTTTCAAAATCAGTTGTACCAAGAGTGGTTGTGCCTTTAAAAAGCATATGCTCGAGGTAATGTGCCATTCCAGTTGCATAAGAAGGATCCGTTTTCCCTCCGGCTTTTACTGCCACTGCTCCAAATACATTGGGTGAATCATGATTTTCAGTTAAAAAAACTTGCAAACCATTCTCTAGTGTGTAGCACTTTACCTTAATGGGGTCGTTTTTATAAACGACAGGAATCAATTCTGATTGGGATAAGGCGAATGACGAAAAACAAATAAAAATTAATCCAATAACGACTTTCAAATACATAAAACTGATTTTAGGTAAATATACGTACAAACTCGAATTTCAATGTTTTTAGGTGGAAGAACGGGAATAAAAAATAAGAATTTAATATCCATAGGGAATAAAAAAACCGTATGACACTAAGCCATACGGTTTTTTCCTAACCTATGAAACTATTTAAATTATTCAGCTATTTTAGCTTCTAAATGAATAACAAAAGCAATATCATCACCAATTGCTTCATCAGCAATAGCTCCAGATAATCCAGAACCATAAGAAACACCCCAATCATTTCTGTTGATAGTGAATTCTGCATCAGCTGATAGTTTTTTGCCATCGGCACTTACTTTAGACGGGAAAGAAATGTTTTTTTCCACACCTTTAATAGTTAAATTTCCGCTGATCGTATATTTTCCGTCCGCTCCTTCTACACCTGTAATTTGAAAAGAACTAGTTGGAAATGCTGCTGCGTCGAAAAAGTCAACATCCATTAAATGTGCTGCCAATTGCACTGCCTTGTCTGGATCTACGTCACCTGTTTCTTTGATGGTTTTCATATCAATCTCAAACGAACCTGCTGTAATTTTTTCACCTTCAGCTGAAAGTTCTCCTGAAATAACATCGATGGTTCCTGTATGACCATAAGTTAATTTAGTACCCGTCCACTGAACCGTACTTTTTGAAGCGTCTATAGTGTAATTTACACTTTCTTTAGAAGCCTCAGCTTCTTTTTTTGCGTCGGTTGCCTCTGTTGCGTCACTTCCACAAGATGAGATAATGGCAGCTCCAGCCAAGAACATAAGAGCTAAATTCTTTTTAATCATAATTTTTAATTTTTAGTTTTATGCTGCAAATATATGTATATACAATAATCGCAAACCGTGTAGATATGGGTTAAGTGAATTTATTAATGTAGATTAAGGAATATAAATTGATAACTTTGCTGCAATGATAAAAACAGCTGTATTTATTTCGAGCGTGGTGGATCAGGATAAGCTTCCTAAACCACTAAAACCAGAGTATGCCTTTATTGGGAGATCGAATGTTGGAAAATCTTCGTTGATTAATATGTTAACCAATTTGCGAAAATTGGCTAAGGTTTCGAATACACCAGGAAAAACAAGAACGATTAATCATTTTTTGATTGATGACAAATGGTATTTAGTAGATTTACCTGGATTTGGATATGCCAAAACTTCTAAAACCGAAAGAAGTAAATGGACAGGATTCACCTATGAATATTTAAAAACTCGAGATAGTTTGCTTTGTATTTGTGTTTTGATTGATATCCGATTAGAACCACAAAAAATAGATTTGGATTTCATGGAATGGATGGGAAATGAGGAATTACCATTTGCAATGATTTTTACCAAAGCAGATAAATTAGGTAAAACTGTGATTCAAAAAAATGTGGCTGCCTACGAAAAGAAAATGCTAGAAACTTGGGAAGTCATGCCTCCATACATTATCACTTCATCTGAAACGAAACAAGGGAAGGATGAATTAGTGAAGTTCATCGAGAAAACGAATAAATTATTCTTTAGCGGACATTAATTTGATAATGTCAATTTAATATACTCTCCATCAATTTTCACTTTTTTTGTATCTTAATAATCTGAAAATGCAAAATAGTTTCTTTATAACCTTACTTATACTTTTCCTTTTCGGATGTAATTCTAGTAAACGAGAGGAAAATAAATTGGAAAGCGCTAATCCAGTGCTTTCAGAGGTAGATTCCTTAATGATTAAAAAGGATTTTCCATTTTATCATGGAGTAGCCTCTGGAGATCCTTTGAATAATTCTGTTATAATTTGGACGCGTGTTACACCAGAAAATCATGGAACTGTTAAGGTAAGTTATCAAATTTCTAGTGATTCTAAAATGAACGAGATAGTTAATTCGGGAATTTTCGAAACAGATTCGTCCCGAGATTATACAGTGAAAGTAGATATTAAAAATCTTTCACCAGGCACAACCTATTATTATCAATTCAGTGCTTTTGATAAAAAATCACCAATTGGTAGAACAAAAACAATAGCTGAAAATCCAACGCAGGTTCGATTAGGATTTGCTTCCTGTAGTAATTACGCTTGGGGTTATTTCAATGCTTACCGAATAATAGCAGAGGACACTTTGGATGCTGTCATTCATCTCGGAGATTACATCTACGAACATGAACAAGGAGTATATGAAGATTCTGTTTTGAAAAGAAATCATATACCGAATAAAGAAATAGTTACTTTAAAAGATTATCGAACACGGTATTCCCAATATAGATTAGATGAAGATTTGAAAGCAGTTCATGCAGCACATCCGTTTATTACTATTTGGGATGACCATGAAATTACTAATAATGCCTATGAAACAGGAGCGCAAAATCATCAATCAGATACAGAAGGAGATTGGAAAAATCGTTTGTCTCGCGCAAAAAAAGCGTATTACGAATGGATGCCTATCCGTGAAAATGAAGGTAAACATTATCGATCGTTTTCATTTGGAAAATTGGCTAATTTAATTATGTTAGATACACGTATTGAAGGAAGGACTCAACAACCTGAAGAAGTTGATTCGAATAAAAGTGATTCAACCATGCATATTATCAGTGCTTCCCAAATGAAATGGTTAAAAAAAGAAATCGAAAAAAATCATCAATGGAAAATAATCGGAAATCAGATTTTATTTAGTGATATGTTTGTTTTTTGGAGTAAATCCCCAATATTATATAATGACGGATGGAGTGCTTATCGCGAAGATCAGAAAAAAGTAAAAGACCTTTTGAATTCCATCGAAGGAGCGATTATTGTTACTGGAGATTTCCATAGTTCATTTGCAATAAATAAAACGGTAAATAAAACCAATCCAGAGAGTAATCGTTTCGAAGAATTCGTTGTGCCAAGTATTACTTCTGCGAATTATGATGAAGATATGAGTCGAGATTCGGCATTAGTTTATCAAAAATGGTATGAGACTAAAAATGATCTTTCCTTTTCTAATTTAACGGATCATGGTTATTTCATTTTGAAAATAAACGAAGCCGGATACAATTATGAATATAAATTTGTGAAGACGGTTTCGAAACCATCGAAAGAATTAATTTCAATCAAATAATCTTCATCTTCTCGGCAAAGTGCATGCAATAATCACGCATATCATCGCAGATATTTTTTTCACCTGTAGCTTTTTCAAAAGTATCAGCCATGGTTAAAAGTGTTTGATGAAAAAATATTTTCATTTCTTCCACATTCATTTCTTTTGTCCATAAATCGATTCTCAATGCGCTTTGATCTTTTCCATCCCATACGGCAAGCATCATAGATTTACATTCTTGATTATCCATTCCAGCTTCTTTGGCTGACCAGTGCATTTTTTGCGGGATATTATTTTCGTCTAAGGTGACGTTGATTTTAATTTCAGAGGTAGTTGTGCTCATTTATTTGGGAGGATTATATGATTTTAATATTTTCCAGGCATTTTTTTCTTTGAGAAGATCCGGCAATTTCAAATCCGGATGTTCTTCCATATAGGCTCGCACTATTTTCCAACCTAGCCACACACCTACTCTAGGAGGAGATTCACGAGGTAAACCACCCATCGTAAAAGGCCCATCGTTGATAAAATCGTTCATTTTTTCGCGAGAAGTAGAGTGTAAAAGATCTTTATCTACGATAAATTGCCAAATACTTGCTTCACTTTGCTCACACCATTCTAATTTAGAAGAAGTGTATCGAATTTTAATATGATCATCTAAAGTTGGAAAAATGGCATCCAATGCATACATGATTTTTCCTTGAAAAATAATATGTGAAAGAAAATCTCTTTCTGTTGGAGGTTTCATCATGGTTAACTCAAACCATCCACGCATCACATCCACCGAAATATATTCGGGAATCATCATGTTTTTTTCATACTGAAAAATTCCTTTTTCATCACTTGGAATTCTTTTTATGATTCTATTATCCGGACCTAAATATCTTTCCAATCCAATAGCAATAACATCATCCGTAAAAGAAACAGAATTTTTAAAAAGTGAATTTATGGTGATAATTTTAGGAACTTTCACTTTTGGATAATAATAGATAACATGTTTGAAGGCTTCTTCCAACTCTATTTCAAGCCAAGAGATATCGTTAAATTCTTTTTCAATATCCTGATGAATCATTTTTATGGTTGGGTCTTCCAACATTTTACGCATAGCTATTGGGGTAATGGAATCCTTTGCAGACCCCACTTGAAGCATAATATTGAGATAAATTTCATAAAAATCACCATATTCATTATGCCATTTTTTATTTAATTCCTTGATTTTTTCGGGCTTAGCATTAGCTAATTGAAGATCCATTCGGAAAATGGAAATTTCGCATTCAATATCCGAAACATCAACATCAAGAGGATTATTATTGCAATTCCCTAAAAAGAGTGCAAAAAATATCAACAGAAAGGCATTTTTAAAGCGATGAAAATCAGGCATTGTAAAAAAAGTATTATACTTGCACAAAGAAAACAAAATTAACCAAGTGTTGAACGGTTATCTAGCTAAGTTTTTTAACGCTAGAATTGTTCATCCGATACAAAAAACTAATTAAAAATTAAAAAATGAAAAAGTTCGCTTTATTATTCATCGCAGTATTAGGACTGCAATTTGCCAATGCACAAGATGAAGGAAAAAGTTTCCGTTTTGGACTACGATTAGATCCATCTATAAACTGGTTTAAAGTGGACAATGAAAAAAAGTTTGAAAACGGAGGTGCTGGTGTTGGATTCGGTTGGGGATTGCATACTGAAATTAAATTAAGTGAAAATGCTTCTTGGACAAATGCAATTGGTCTTTTTTATGATAAAGGAAATATTGACTTCGCTACTGCTTCGAACTCAGATTCCACTTATTATTTATTGAATAAAGATGATGAAGTTATTGAATTTCCTTCTGACAACCAAATTGGGTTTGGGGTAGATACTTCATTATATTTATTAAAAAGTAGAAGCTATAGTATTAACTATGCGCATTTACAAACTTGTATTAAAATGAAGACAAAGGAAATCGGAATGATTACTTATTTTGGTCAATTCGGTTTAAATTTAGGAATCAAAACCAAAGCAAGAGTAAATGATGAGACCTCTAAATTTGACATAACTTCAAGCTTAGGATGGAGCGATCATCCAAATGAGAAAATTGATATTACTAAGGATGCTGCTTTCATGAAATTAGGAATCAATATTGGTTTTGGTTTAGAATTTAATATTTCAGGATCTACTTCTGCATTTGCATGTTTATCTTATAACCATGGATTTACTAACGCTGTTAAAAGTGATTCAGATTATTTGAGAAAATATAACAATAGCACTAATAAATTAGAATCAATAACTCAAAAAGTTACTGCACGTAATATTGCTTTAACCATCGGAATTTTATTCTAAAAAACATTTTCACTTCAATTATCCCGTTACACTAAAATGTAGCGGGATTTTTTTTCTAACCTAAATTAAAAAGTGAACGAAGAAAAAGTCATAGCGCATATTGTTAAATGGTTGAAAGATTATTCAGATAATTCTAGAACCAACGGATTTATCATTGGCATTTCGGGCGGAATAGATTCTGCTATTACTTCTATTCTTTGCGCAATGACCGGTAAAAAAGTAATTTGTGTGAATATGCCTATTCATCAAAACAAAGATGAATATTCGAGAGGCAAAGAACATGTGGAAGATTTAAAAAAGAAATTTTCAAATGTGAGTGATGTAGAAGTGAATTTAACTGAATCATTTGAAACACTAAAAAAATCACTTCCCGAAAAAACTTCTAGAGATTGGTTATCGATGGCCAATACAAGAGCGAGATTAAGAATGACCACCCTATATGCTATTGCGCAATCTAACGGATTATTAGTGGCAGGAACAGGAAATAAAGTAGAAGATTTTGGTGTTGGATTTTTTACCAAATATGGAGATGGAGGAGTTGATTTGAGTCCAATAGCCGATTTGTATAAAACACAAGTTTATTTGTTAGCGAAAAAATTAAATGTGGTTTCTTCTATACAAAATGCTAAACCAACCGATGGACTTTGGGAGGATGGACGTAGTGATGAGGATCAAATTGGCGCAACGTATCCGGAGTTGGAATGGGCGATGGAAGAAATTTCAAAATTTAAAATTCAAAATTCAAAATTGAAAGACTTAACTACTGAAAGTTTTCATTCTTACTCAGAAAGGCAAAAAGAAGTATTGAAAATCTACCTCCGATTCAATTCTGCCAATAAACATAAAATGAATTCTATTCCGGTTTGTGAGATACCGAGAGAATTTTTTAGGGAATAATTTATTTAGATTAGCTAATTCACTCACTGGCTCATTACCTAATTGGCTAATTCGCTAATTGGCTTATTGACTAATTCGCTTATTGGCTAATTCACTTATTCACTTATTGGCTTATTGGCTTATTGGCTAATTCACTCATTGACTAATTCACTCATTGGCTAATTAATCTTCCGGTGCTAATTCCACTTTCAATCCATCTATTTCATTGGTCAATTTAATTTGACAACCCAAACGAGAATTTGATTTTACATGAAATGCCTGGTCTAACATGCCGAGTTCGTCATCACTTTGCTCAGGCAAAACGGTATCTGATAAAAGATAACATTGGCAGGATGCACACAATGCCATTCCTCCACAAGTTCCTTCTACGGGTAGTTCATAAGATTTACAAAGTTCCATTAAGCTCATGCCCATATCGGTGGGTGCATCGAGAATGTGTTCTACTCCTACTCGATCGATGATGGTTATTTTTATGGTGTTGGTCATTGGGGAAAATGTTTAATGTTTAATGTTTAATGTTTAATGTTTAATGAAGACGAAAACCTAATTAAATTTGTTGTCCTAAAAATAACTTTGAACTTTGAACTTTGAACTTTGAACTTTGAACTTTGAACTTTGAACTTTGAACTTTGAACTTTGAACTTTGAACTTTGAACTTTGAACCTTGAACTTTGAACTTTGAACTTTAAACTTTGAACATGTCACCCTGAGTAGATTTGAGTCTTCGAAAATCGTATCGAAGGGTTGAACTTTGAACTTTGTACTAAAACCCTTGCACTCCATTCACCGTTGTATATTTCAACACCAAATTTTTATCCGGATAAATTCGTTTAAAAGCAGATTGAACCATTAATGTAGCTTCATGGAATCCACAAAGAATTAATTTTAATTTTCCTGGATATACATTCACATCACCGATGGCATAAATTCCTGGAATATTTGTGCTGTAATCGAATGTATTTACTTTGATGGCGTTCTTCTCTATTTCCAATCCCCAGTTCGCGATAGGGCCTAATTTAGGAGTTAAACCAAATAAGGGAATGAAATGATCGGTGTTCTTAATTACATCTCCATCTGTTTTTGTATTGATCGTAACAGCATTCAATTTATTATCACCACTCACACCGATAACTTCTGCATCCAATAATAAATTCAATTTTCCTTCGGTAGCTAAATCCATCACTCGCTGAACGGATTCAAGATGGCCGCGGAATGATTGTGAACGATGAACTAGCGTTACGGAAGCTGCTATTTTTTTATCAATAAGATAAATCGTCCAATCTAGAGCAGAATCTCCACCACCCGAAATAACTACATTTTTTCCTCTGTAAAATTCAGGATCTTTGATAATATATTCGATTCCTTTATCTTCAAAATTCGCTAAATTTGGAATGGGTGGTTTTCTTGGTTCAAATACACCTAATCCACCAGCAATAGCCACGTTTGGAGCGATGTGTTTTGTTCCTCGATTAGTGGTAACTATAAATTTTCCATCATCGGTTTTCTCAATAGTCTCAGCAGTTTCCCCTAACGTAAAACCAGGTTTAAATGGTTTCGCTTGTTCCATTAAATTATCTACCAGTTCTCCTGCTAAAACAGAAGGAAAACCAGGAATATCATAAATCGGTTTTTTCGGATAAATCTCAGAACATTGACCGCCCGCTTGTGGTAACGAGTCAATCAAATGACATTTCAATTTCAATAATCCCGCTTCAAAAACGGTGAATAATCCGCAGGGTCCAGCCCCAACAATAATGATGTCGGTTTCTATAGGTTGATTTTCCATGGTGCAAAATTACATTTTATTATGTTTTCTGTACTTAATTTAGATTGATTAATTAATCACTTGAAATTGTGGATATAAATAGAAATAGAAACCCAATTCTACCACTTTTCATGTCAAAAAATTCACTCTTTTTGATTTCGGCTAATTTTAATCTCCACTTTTCAATCTCGCTTAAAATAAAAAACCGCCAACTTTTTTTGGGTTGACGGTTCTAATCAATATCAGTTCAATTTCAAACTAGGAGAGGCAGAAAAGAATACAGCAATTGTTGTTTGATTTTTGAAACATGGGGCGAAAACAGAAAGAAAATTCAAAATTTAAAATTCAAGATGAAAAGTAAAATCTAGGAAGTTTAACGAATAATTATTTGCTCATTTTTCGTTTAGATTTTAGCATCTCGATAATTTCTTTTTGTGATTGAACTAAGTCTTTAAGTATTTTAATTTCTTCCTTTAGCAAATCAATTTCATCAAAAACGGTGGTGTTACTTTGCTTATAACTTTTATAGGAGTTTTTAGGCTCGTTTACGAAACCATCTAAATCATTTCCAGAAATTTTCAGTGATTTACATATTGTATCCAACGTTTTCTCATTTACTTGACCAGTTTGCTCAATGTGTGAAATGAGTGGACGAGTTCGATTGATTAAATCGGCTAATTCCTGCTGTGAAATACCTTTTGCAATTCTTACCATCTTTATTTTCAAACCTATATGCATAAGGTCAAAAGTGGTAAAATGATTATTTACTATTTGTTCGTTTTATTGTTATTTTGATAATTTAAAGTAAATTTGATTCAAATAACTAAAAATCAACTTAAAAAATAATTAAAAATTTTGATCGAAAAACCAATACAATTTTTTATTGCCAAATGCATAAACACGTAAAATAACAATCAAAAAAGTGAAGACCAGAAAATCACTTAAAAAGCAGGTTGTATTGTAAAAAACAATTAGAAAAGAAACAAAATTTAAAATGAAATAAAATGAAAAAGAAAAATTTACTACTAACATCAATTGCCATCTTGGGACTTGCATTAATTACTAGTGCACAAGTGCCTTCTTACGTGCCTACTAATGGTCTTGTAGGATATTGGCCTTTTAATGGTAATGCCAATGATGAAAGTGGGAATGGGAATAATGGAACGGTGAATGGGGCAACCTTGACAAATGATAGGTTTGGCAATGCTAATAAGGCATATAATTTTGATGGGAATGATTGGATCGAAGTTATGTATAATCAAATTTTAAATTTCGGAACAAATTCATTCACACTTAGCTGTTGGTCTATTAAGCAAAGTGCTAACACTTTTCAACATATGATAACTCGAAATTATATACCAAGTTTGCCCAATGCGACCAATAATTTTGCTTTTAGGCATGAAAATAATTCTATTGTTTTGTTTTCTGGAGGTGATTTGAATGGTGGAAACGGCACTTTAGTATCTTCTAGTCAAGTGAATTTAACTAATTGGAATCATTTTGTTGGAGTTTTCGATCCCTCTAATCAGTTAATTCTAATTTATAATAACGGTGTTTTGATCGCAACAGGACCGACTAACTCAATCCTTCAAAACTATAATACAATTGGAAATATGTATTTTGGAGTTGAGCATCCCACAACTATATTACCTAGCGGACCTCAGTTTCTTATTGGAGCACTCGACGATATCGGCATTTGGAATCGTGCGTTAACACCTTGTGAAGTTAATTCTCTTTACACTGGAACACTACCTACTCAACCTACCACTGCTTGTTATGAAACAGCAACATTTAACTCTACAACGTGTCAATGGAATGTAACGGGTACACAACCTACACAACCCACAACCGCTTGTTATGAAACGGCAACATTTAATGCAGCAACTTGTCAGTGGGGTGTTACAGGAACACAACCTACTCAGCCAACAACTGCCTGCTACGAAACAGCAACATTTAATGCAGCAACGTGTCAATGGGATGTAACGGGTACACAACCTACACAACCCACAACTGCTTGTTATGAAACAGCAACATTTAACTCTACCACGTGTCAATGGGATGTAACGGGAACACAAGCTACTATTTCACAACCTTTAAATCAAATAATCAACATTAATAATAACGCTCAATTTGTATCGGGATCATCTGACCCAAGTGCAACTTTTCAATGGCAAACAGACCTCGGCACTGGATTTCAAAATTTAAATAGCGTGGGTCAATATAGCGGAACTACAAATGACACTTTAAATGTTGCGAATGTTACGATGAGTAATAACAATCAACCTTTTCGTTGTGTAATAAATTCTGGATCTTGCTCAGATAACTCAAATGTTGCAGTGCTTACCGTAAATAACAATGTTGGCATAAATGAATTTACACAAGCCAACTTAATTTCAGTTTATCCCAACCCAGCAAATAGTCAAATTAATGTGAAAGCAGATGCAAATTTGTTAGGTTCTATTTACACCGTTTATGACAATACTGGTAAAGTGGTTTTATCAGGAAAAATAAATACTGAAAATACAGTTATTGAATTAGGAAATTTATCTGGTGGTGTTTATTTATTCAGTGTGGGAGAAAATTTGAAACAGACGTTTAAGATAATAAGGCAATAAACCCATCCTTTAATAGATTCGACGGCCTCACTTGAGCTATCAAGGCTACTTTTCCAAGTAGCCTTTTTCTTTACAATTTTCCCAAATATTTCTTTACAAAATCATTTATTCCGCAAACTCTGATAGCGTTATTATGCAAATAATTTTTGCTCTCTGGAGTAATCACAAAATTATTTTTTGTTTTCATATCTCCAATTACTTCATGAAATCCTCTAGAAATGACAGGTGTATTTAAAAACATTTTATATCCTAAAATTAAAAATAATTTTAAGTATTAAACTTATAAAGTTAATTTTGAATATAAATACAACCGGATTACTAACATATAAATCCAAGATAATCGAAAGTTAAATTACGATTTTCATGGTTATTAAAAAAAGTAAATATAATTTATTTTGCTTCATTACCCTTAAAATAACATCGAAATAACTTCCTCTGCACTCTTGTAATTTGTCTTTTCTATTTAATGTTTACCACAAACACAATGCGGATGCGAAAACGATTCCGTTTCTGCGTTCAAAATAAACGACTGCGAAGCATTGGGTATTTCCCAATAAAATTTATTTCTCTTCGGTTTATCCTTGCCATATTCTTCCATCGTTTCGGCAATAAATAATTTTCCATTGATCATGGTATAAAGAATTTCCTCTGAATTCTTAATATCCTCCAATGGATTTTTATCCAATACAATTAAATCGGCTAGCTTTCCTATTTCCAAAGAACCAATTTGATCTTGCATACCGATATAATCAGCACCATTCAAAGTGGCTGCTCTTAATGCTTCGTGATTGGTCATTCCTCCTTGTTGAAGCATCCACAATTCCCAATGAGCGCCCAAACCTTGTAATTGTCCGTGTGCTCCTAAATTTATTTTTACTCCTGCATCCGCTAAATTTTTACAAGTTTGAGAAGCGAGGATATGTCCGTTTACATATTCTGACTCTGGAATCATCGTGCGGTGACGAGATCTTTCATCTACCATTACTTTAGGCGTAAAATTTAGTAATCTTTTTTTCTCCCAAACGTTGGTATGCTGATACCAATAATTTTCTCCATTCATGGCACCATAGGCAACAATCAATGTAGGTGTGTAGGCAGTTTTAGAATTTTTCCAAAATTGAATCACATCATTATAGGCTGGAGCCACAGGAATATTATGTTCAATTCCCGTATGACCATCTAAAATCATGGTCATATTGCTAAAAAAAGTAGAACCACCTTCGGGTACCACTTCCACCTTCATTTCTCTTGCTGCTTGAATCACCATTTGACGTTGTTCTCTTCGAGGTTGATTGTAACTTTTCACTGAAAAAGCTCCGAACGCTACTGTGCGTTTGATCGCCGAACGTGCATCTTCAATCGAATTAATTACTGCTTTAAAATCTCCGTCTGCTCCATAGAGAATGGTGCCTGTTGAAAAAATTCTTGGTCCAATAATTTGTCCAGATTTTACTAATTCTGCCATGGCAAAAACAGTTTCGGTTTCAGTAGATGGATCGTGAGTAGTAGTTACTCCGTAGGCAAGATTTGCAAAATAGGGCCAATGTTTTTGTGGTGTTAAACCTTTTCTAAAATGGCCAACATGTGCATGCACATCTACTAAGCCTGGCATAATTGTTTTTCCTTTTGCATCAACAATCACCGCATCTGCAGGAATTTTTATTTCAGAAGTTTTTCCAATCGACTCAATTTTATTTTCAAAAATAACAATCGTTGCTTCTTTCAAAACTTCATCACCTTTCATGGTGATTATAGTTGCATTGGTAAAAGCAATTCTTCCTTTTGGTTGATCAGCACTCATTTCTAAACCTACCTTTATACCTGATGCGATAGGCTCAATAGCTTTTTCAGCGCCACCTTCTAAAAATATGAAATGATTTTTCAATTCGGTAGTAAAATATTCTTCACCTAACGTCCAATGTAATTTTTTACTATCGCTACTCCAATGCATATTAATTCCTGCATCTTTTGAAACTTTTGCTACCGGTATTTCACCCATTTTCTCTGTTAAGTTAATTGCTTTTCCTGATTTTGGAAAAGCCGCAATATAAACATTGAATAATTCTTTAAAAGCAATCCAATTTCCATCAGGGCTCACCCTAAATTCATTGGCGTATTTTGAGGTGAAATGCGTTTTTACATCATTACCAGAAATATCACAACTATTAAACGTTACTTCAGGATATCCACTGCCGATATAAAATATTCTCTTTCCATCATTGGAGAATTCTGGATTTTCTCCGTTATCGATAATTTTTTTACTTTCTGTTCCATCAGTATTTATGATATAAATTCCTGGATTGGTAGAATGCGTGAATCCCATATCTGAATTTCCATAATCTTTCAAATAAACTATTTTCTTTCCATCAGGAGAAAATTTAGGTGTACGATAAATTCCTTTTTCATTGGTAATTTTAACTGATTTTTTGGTTTTAAAATCATATTTCCAAATGGCACCCATGTTTTCATCATTCCACGTAACATACAAAACGGATAAACCATCGTTAGAAAAAGACGATTCAAATTCATGATCCGTCCCAGTGGTCAATCTTTCTGGTTTTCCCTCTGGAATATTTTTTTTATATAAATATCCCACCGCATTAAAAACAATAGATTTTTCATCTGGAGAAGTAACTGCATGGCGAATAACTTTAGCAGTGAATTTTTCATCAAAAGCTGAATTTTTAAAATGCAAGGCGTCTACCATTTTATGTTTAGAAATGGCTTTAAAAGGAATAATTTGATCAAACTGAGAAGCAACACCCAATGGTGCTCCTTTGGTATTAACTACATTTATTTTTCTGATTTTGCCTTTAGCCCAAATAATCACATTTTTATTATCAGGCATCCAATTGAAGTTAGTGTACACTCCAAAAATAGCCCAAGCTTCTTGTTGGTCTTTTGATAGTTGATCATAAGCCATCCATTCTTCTCCGGAAGAAATATCACGAACAAACAAACACGATTTTTCTCTCATTCTTCTCACAAACGCAATCATTTTTCCATCGGGAGAAATTTGTGGACGTATTGCTCCTCCTCCACCGGTAATGATGTCTTCGGAAGTTCCTTTTTCAATAGAATATCTTTTGATGACATAAATCTGAGCGTTTGGATTTTTATTGTATTGAAAATATCCACCGGGATACATATCTTCAGAATAGTAAATATATTTTCCATCGGGAGAAACACACGGTTCATTTACATCTTGCTGATCATTTTTCTTTTTAGTTAATTGTATTCCATCACCGCCATTGATATGATACATCCATAATTCACCCGCTCCGAGTGAACGACCAGAAGTAAAATGTTTTCTTGCCACAATATAATTTCCATCCCTCATCCAAATAGCGTTATTCAGCAAACGAAAATTTTCTTTCGTAATTTGCTTCGGATTATCTCCATTGGCATCCATCATCCAAATGTTATCACCACCACCAGCATCAGAGGTAAAAAGTAATTTTTTACCATCGGGAGAAAAGCGTGGTTGAATTTCCCATGCATGACCTCCACGAATGAGTTTAGCCTCACCGCCTTCGATGGGAATGGAATAAATGTCGCCTAACAAGTCGAAAACTACAACTTTTCCATCAGGAGAAACATCTAAATTCATCCAAGTACCTTCATCAGTGGTGAATTCTACTTCTTTATGATTTTCAGAAGGGGTATTTACATCCCATTTTTTAATTTCCTCCTGAGTTTCAGGGGAGATTAGAGAGCAAATGAGAGGAAAAAAGAATAATGCGTTCATTTTTGAAATTATTTATTCGAAAGATAATAGTTTAATAATGTAACACAAAATGAAAACAAGAAAAAATACAGGTAAGATTGAT
>JBIPLT010000267.1:0-4193 GCA_044368255.1 Flavobacteriales bacterium | reverse complement strand
AAATACACGAAGTAAATTACAAGAAATCTTGTTAAAATTATTTATCTAAAATTATGACATTCAAATAATTAAGTTTTAGGCGTTTAATTTCTTAGTTCAATCGGCTCAAAACTCGCGCTTTTGATATCGTCATTTTCTAGTTTGAAATTATAAACCGTGTTTTGCGCGAGGTCGACAATATTCACGAATTCCATACCTTTTATCTATTGAATTCCTGTTGCGTTTAAAAATTTGCCATTTACATTATTCGGACAAACTTTTGCAAAAATCATAAATGAGCAATTTTTTAATTCACCACTAATGCATCGAACTTGTTCATTGTTTTCTAAATGATCAAATTTCAAAATTGAATTTCCGCGATAAATAATCGGAAAATGATATTCTTTATCACCTGCTACTTTAATTTCATTTTTGACTATGAACTTTTCTGCTTGTGAATTTAAATGTTCTATGAATATTGGATAATCATTTTTTGGAAGTGGTCTCTAAAAATCAACAATGAAGGAATCCCTGATGAAACAATGTTCTGTACGATTTATTTTTTCGTTTTCATCGTAATATTTGAAAATACCTTTCTCTAATCCGTTCTCATAATTTCCTTCTTCTCTCAATTTACTATTTTCATAATAACTCTTCCATTCCCCATGTCTTTTTCCATCTTTCAATTCATATTTTGCACTTTTTTTACAATCTGATTGTTAAACGATTTTTTTTATAGATTTCTCCATCTCTGTAAAAATTTTCTTCCCAACATCCACCATCTTCTTGTTTGAAAATCCATAAACTATCACCATTTTCTAATCGTTTTCTTTCAATACTGATGTTTCCGTTTTTGTAATAATCATTTGAATCTTTTTTTTGTTTCTGATTTGGAGTTAGCGGTTTCGGTTTTTTGTGAAGAGCAACCTAATACCAAAATCACTATAGTGAGAAAATAAATCTGGTTCATTTTAATAAAACATTACTTTAACAAATCTAAATTAAATAACCCTCACATTTCTGCAAGGGTTCTAGTAATTTTCTATAAATCCTTCGATACGTTTTTCGAAGACTCAAAACTACTCAGGATGAACAGGTGCTCCATTTCAACTATGTAATGGACTTTCATTAGCTAATTGGCATATTAGCTTATCGAAAATTAATTCCCCGTAATCTTAAACTCTGTTCTTCTATTTTGTTGTTTTCCTTCTGCAGAATTATTTGAAGCAACTGGTTTGGTAGATCCATATCCTGCAGATGTTAATCTATCTTTCGTAATTCCTTTTCCTGTAATATAAGTTACAACGGCCGAAGCACGATCTTGCGATAATTTTTGATTCATACTTTCACTTCCTACATTATCTGTATGTCCACCAATTTCTACTTTCAGTCCTGGAACATCTTTCATTAATTTTACCAAGCGATCTAACTCTGCATTCGATTCTGCAGTTAACGTAGAACTTCCTGTTGCGAAGAAAACATTTCGTAACGCTATAATACTTCCAATGGCAATTTTTTTCAATTCAATTACTTTATCCACTAAATTATATTCGCTGTTGGCAGGAATATCGAAATTCTCTGAGTGAAAAAGATATCCATCTGCTTTTACAGCGATTCCATAATTTTTCCCGCTATTGAGTGAAAGCATGAATTTACCTGTTGCAGAATTTGACTTAGGTGAACTGCTTAATTTAGCAGTGGTATTATCTGTAATTTCAATGGTTGCTTCAACTGGTTTTTTGGTCAATGCATCAATGGTCATTCCTTTAAAAACCGTAAATGCTTTTTTATCTACTGTAACGCTAGCTTCAATTTGATTATCGGCAATCGGACTAGCTAATCCAGCCAACATATAATCTTCTGTATCTACTAAAAGTTTTTTCTCAGGTCCCCAAAAAGTTACTTTGTAAATATCCATTCCACCTTTTCCACCCGGACGATTAGATGCTATATAAGCAAATCTACCATTGGCAGTGGAGGCAAAAAACATATCGTCATAAGGCGTATTGATTGGATAACCCATGTTCTCTGGTTTCGTCCAAGCATTTCCTGTTTTTCTCGAAATAAAAATATCATAGCCACCCATTCCATCATGTCCTTGTGAGCATAAATACATGGTTTCGCCATCTGGATGCATATAAACCGAACCTTCACTAAAACGAGAATTACACATTCCTGCAGAAACAGGAGTTCCATATTTATGTGCAGCGCGATCTATCACACCGCTGAACATAATGTCCGTTCCGTTTTCTTCATTGGAAGTTTTGTTGGTAATGAAATAAATTTTTACATCGTCAAAATCATAAGAAGCATATAATTGCTCAAACTCATTATTGATATTTGGAGAAATATTATCAGGAGTAGTCCAATTTGCACCACTTATTTTCGATTCATAAATATCCATATGGCCACCATTATCGGTGTACATCAAAAGTTTTTGGCCTGTATATGACAATGCAGAAGCAACATCATCCTTATTAGGTGTATTTATTGAACCATTTAGTTTTGCAGGTTTTTTCCATTTTCCTTCGGTATATTCAGACCAATAAATTTCTGCATCATAATCTCCTGTGGGTTGTAAAGTATTACCGTTTTCTCTTCGAGAAGTTAACACAATTTCTGATCCATCAGTGGTGATACAGGGAGAAAAATCATCATATTCTGAATTTAAATCAGAAATAATATCTACCCAAGCACGAACAGGTTTTGCTTGCATGTCTTTGGCCATTTTACATTCTTTTTTCATTTTATCAACGAATTTTATGTAGTCTTCGGCTTTGCGTGTAGTTTCAAAATTCTGATAATATTTTAATGCTTGATCATATTGACCATCTAGATGATAAACCATTCCCAGAAAAAGATCCATTTTCTTATCACATTCAGGATCGAGTTTATTTGCCTTATCAACATAAATTTTTGCTTTTGATTTATCATTAGTGTAGATATAACAATTTCCAATTTTAAAATTCAACTCGGCATTCTCAGGATTAAAACTTTGAGCTTTTAAATAAAAAGACAAAGCAGTTTTGAAATGGATAGAACCATCTTTAGTTTCCAGTACTTTTTCATTTCCTAGTTTTAAATGCTCATCACCCGATTTAATATTTTCTTTGGCCTTTTTCAAATCTTCTTTTTTGTCTTTGAAATTGGCGTCTTTGAATTCCACATTCTGTGCATTCACAAAGGAAGTGGCAGTGATGAATGTGATTATATATATTAATTGCTTCATTTTAATTTTTTGTTTGAGTTTGTTTTCTCTTTTGTCTTTTCTATTTGCCTATTGGCTAGTGGCTATTGCCTCATTCTATACAACTATTCGTTAAATATTTCTTCCCTAAATCTGCACCTAATTCACGTGCTTTTTTCCAATCGGCACAAGCGCCAGCTTCATCGCGTAACATTTCTTTAGCAGTACCCCGATTTACATAAGCATTGGCATAATCTGCATCTAGCTTGATTGCTTTATCTAAATCTTCTAAAGCACCTTTAGCATCGTCTTTTTTAATTTTTGTACTTGCGCGATTATTATACGCAGGGGCATAATCCTGATTAATTTCAATTGTTTTATTGAAATCTTTTAATGCTTCATCGTATTTTAACTGATCATAAAAAACAGTTCCACGATTATTATAGGAAAGATAAAAATTTGCATCTAAACTAATTGCACGATTATAAGAAGAAATTGCTCCTCCAGGATCTTTATTTAGTTTTTTTGCTGTTCCTAAATTGTTTAAAACAAGGGCAGAATTAGGATTGTGTTTTGCAGCAACTTCATAATCTGCAATAGCTTTTGTATAATCTTTTTGCATTCTATAGCAACTTCCTCTATCATTGTAGGCAAATGCGAAATCGGCTTTTAATGATATTGCTTTTGTAAATTGATCGATGGCTTTTTTATAATCATTCATTAGAAAATAAACCACACCTAAATTGTACAAGGCATTTTCATTTTTTGGAGTAAGTTTTGTACATTCAATCAAATCTAACTCTGCTTTGGTATAATCTTTTTGTTCTTGATAAGCACGTGAACGGTTGAAATAAGCTTTTCCGTTTTTAGCATCAAGTGATAAAAGCTTAGTGAAGGATTCAGATGCGTCTTTGTATTTTTTTGCAGAAAGTTCAGCTTGTCCTTTATTATACCATGCTTCTTTAAATTCGGGAGCAATTTGGAGTGCTATGGTATAATTTACTATTGCATCATTGTATTTTTTTTG
>JBIPLT010000065.1:0-13134 GCA_044368255.1 Flavobacteriales bacterium | reverse complement strand
AAAACGATGCAATTCTTCGGGTGTTTCGGGAATTAATTCTGGAACTTCAATTGGTGATCCGTTTTGATCTACTGCTACAAAAGTATAAATCGCTTCATTGCATTTTTTTCTTTCTCCTGTGATATTATCTTCTACATAAACATCCACATAAATTTCCATCGAACTATTAAATGCTCGAGATACTTTTGCTTCTAAAGTAACAAAAGCTCCCTGAGGTATCGGCATTTGAAAAGCAACATGATTGATAGAGGCAGTTACTACCACTCTTTTGCAATGACGGTGCGCAGAAATGGCGGCAATTTCATCCATCCAAGCCAAAAGTTGACCACCAAATAAATTTCCTAAAGGATTGGTATCATTGGGAAGAACCATTTTTGTGGTAACTGATAACGATTCTTTTGGTGTTTTTGATTTTTTCATGCAACAAATATAGCGAGATAGACAACATCCTGAAGGATATTTTTATCTTTGTTCAATGGCTTATTTAATCATAAAATCGCTTCACCTTATTTTCATTGTTACTTGGTTTGCGGGATTGTTTTATATCGTACGTATTTTTATCTATCAAGTTGAAAGCAATGCTAAATCAGAACCAGAAAAAGGTATTTTAGTTAAAGAATATAAAAAGAATGCCCGTCCGCTGTGGTATGGCATCACTTGGCCATCGATGATTTTAACTGTTATTTTTGGAACTGTTTTATTAATCATTCGTCCCGAATTATTGAAATTACCTTTCATGCACGTGAAGCTTGGTTTGGTAATTTTATTAATTGTTTATCATTTCATTTGTCATTCAATTTATAAAAGTCTTCAGAAAGATATTTATTCGATTTCTTCTATGAGATTAAGAATGTGGAACGAGGTGGCCACATTGTTTTTATTCTCTATCATTTTTGTCATTGTGATGAAACAATACATCAATTGGTATTATGCATTAGCAGGATTTATTGTTTTAATTGGGCTTACTTGGTGGGGAATTGTGGCTTATAAAAAGAGGAGAGAGAAATAATTTATCCTTTCATATTTTCTAAATCGTCTAGGTCTCTATGTCTTCCTGTTGATTTTTTATTTTTCACCAAATCATCATAACCAATAAAATTGATTGTTAAACCTGAAATCTCAACATCTTTTTTGTTTTTAATACATTCAGAAAAATTAACTCCATCAATATTTGTCAATAAATCGATTCTTAATGGCGGATATCCAAGCTGAATAACATTATTTTCTTTTGTAAAATCTTCACGCGTAAGTTTAAATGATCCAAATCCAAATTCATTGACACAAACCAAGATTTTTTCTGCATTCTCAGGTGTCGGATTTAGCCAAATATCAAGATCTCCAGTATATCTTGGATGTCCGTGTATACCGACTGCATAACCTCCAACAATTAAATATTCAACTTTGTTTTTGATTAATAACTCTGCAAACTCTTTGAAATCCTTGCTGAACATTTTGAGTATAATTTATGTATTGCTGTCTTAATAATTCAATAGCAGAAAGTCGCTCTTCATCCGTTTTTGAAATCCAAAAGGCATAATCAGACTGTTTCTCTTTTAGTCCTATTATTTTAATTGATTTTTCCATCATGTAAATATAGGGAAATTGGAACTATTTTGCAAATAAATTAATTCAATTAACAGCGTCTTTCAATGACTTCCTTTCAACAAGATAAATCATAAATAAATAGGATAGAAAAATCACCGTTTTTATACTAAACAAGACGGAGAATTCCATTGCTGGTAAAAAGGTAGAACTATAATAACAAAGCCAAGCAGACCCTAAATAGAAAATTATTTTTCCGATTTTATAGGGAACAGGATAATATTTTTGTCCGAGAAAGTAAGAAACAATCATCATGGAGCCATAACAGATAAAAGTGGCGTAGGCAGATCCGGTATAATTGATCATCGGAATCCAAATAATATTTAAAGTGATAGTGATAGCTGCTCCGAAAATGGCTAAATACACTGCATACATCGTTTGTCCGCTGAGTTTATACCAGATGGATTGGTTGTAATAAATCCCCAGAAATATATTAGCAAATAGTAAATAAGGCACAATATGCAAACCTACCCAATAGGCATCATTAGTAATGAAATATTTTATCACATCAATATAAAGCATTACACCGAGAAAAATTATAGCACAAACAATCACAAAATAGGTCATCACTTTACTATAAGTTTCTTTAGAATTTTTTTCTTTTTCTTGCGCAAAGAAAAATGGATCAGCGGCAAAACGAAAAGCCTGAATAAAAAGGGTGATAATGATAGAAATTTTATAAACGGCACCGTAAATCCCAATTAACTCTAACGTTTTTACTTCTCCCAAATCATCTATTAGCATTTGTTTGAGCATGATTCTATCTAAGGTTTCATTGATAATTCCAGCTAAACCAGCAAAAAGTAAGGGCAAGCCATAAATTAACATTTGTTTTAAATACGATTTATTGATTCCAAATTTTAAATCAAAATAATAAGGAATAAGCAATAGAAATTTAACAATGCTAGCAATGAGATTAGCAATAAATACATATCCAACTCCAATGTTGGGATTGTAAAATGTTTCAACCAGCCAATTTATATTTCCTGATTTGTACATCGGCATACAATAAGCCAAGAAAAATAGATTTAATCCGATATTGATAGCAACATTAGAAAGATTGATGAATGCAAAATTCACTGCTTTATGGAGTGCACGCAACTTTGCTAGAGCCACTGATGAAACAGCATCGAGACCCACAATAATAGCAAACCAAATCACATACTCTTTATGATTATTATAATGCAACCCATTGGCAATGGGTTGAGCAAAAATATAGCAGAGAAAAATGAAAGAGGCGGTGGTAATCATCACCGACCATAATGCAGTGGAGTATACTTTATTTTTATCGAGTTCCTCTCTAGAATAGAACCGAAAGAAAGCGGTTTCCATCCCATAGGTTAATAGAATTACCAATACAGAAACGTAAGCATACATTTCGGTGATGATACCATATTGCTCGAGGGTAAAAACGGTTGCACTTGTATGAAGCGGAACTAAAAGATAATTCAGAAAGCGACCGATGATACTACTTAATCCGTAGATCGCAGTTTGAGAAGCAAGTTTCCGAATGGTTGACATAGGCGTAAAATTAATTTATCCTTCAACCGAAATAGATGGTTTATTTTTTTCTTAATAACTATCGATGTTGAATAACTTCGTATTTAGGTTATATAAGGTTACCATAGCAACGATTTCCTTCTATTTTCTTTTTGCCTTGACGCAAAAAGAAACAAAAAAGTCAAGACTCATTTTCACTCGGCAAATTTTACTCACGGATTTGCGACCTTTCAGGTGATTTCCTCGCTTACTCGGAACTTCCTGAAAGGTGCCCGCGGTCCGTTTCGTAAAAATTACCTCTTGAAAATAGGTCTCCAACAAACCAAATCCAACAAATTTAAAGTAGAGATTACTTTTAAATTAAATTAGTCCGTTAACCTAGTTGATTTATGAAAAAATATATTATTTCCCTGTGAAATTGGCTTTTCTTTTTTCTAAAAATGCAGTTGTTCCTTCCTTAAAGTCATCGGTGCCGAAACATTTTCCGAACTCAGTTACTTCAGCTAAATAACCATCAACACTATCTTTGAAACCAGCATTTACTGCTCTTATAGCTGATCCAATTGCTGAAGGAGAATTTTTGATAATTTGTTGCGCTATAGCTTCACACTTCGCCATTAGTTCTGATTGTGGAACACAATAGTTAACCAATCCCAACGATAAAGCTTCTTCTGCTTTTATCATTCCTGCTGTAAAAATCAATTCAAATGCCTTTCCTTTTCCAATTAATTGAGCTAGGCGTTGAGTTCCTCCATAACCTGGAATTACGCCTAATGAAACTTCGGGTAAGCCCATTTTTGCATTATCACTTGCTACGCGAATATGGCAACTCATAGCTAATTCTAAACCTCCGCCCAATGCAAATCCATTTACAGCAGCTATAATTGGAGTAACAGAATTTTCTACCAAATTGAAAAGTATATCATGGCCAATTTGACTTAATTTTTTTCCATCCTCCATGGAAAAAGAAGCAAATTCAGAAATATCTGCGCCCGCAACAAAAGCTTTTTCACCAGAACCAGTAACGATCATTACACGAATATCAGAGTCAGCTTCTCCTTTCTTAAAGGCATCACTTAATTCTTCAATAGTTTCCTTGTTTAGAGCGTTTAATTTATCAGGACGATTAATAGTGATATACGAAATATGATTTTCGTTACGAACAAGAAGATTTTTATAGCTCATGTAGAATGATTTTTCACAAAAGTAAAAGAATCATTTAAGTGAACTAATAAGAATGGAAATAAAAACAGAGAGGAATTACATTTTTTTGTAATTCGAAGGAATAGTAAAATTACTAGCGTCTAAAGTTTTCTTATCTATTGATGTTACAGTTAATCTAGAAAGTTCAGTTCCATCGGTTTTGGTTTCAATGCTCAACATAGGAAAAGCACCAGCGGTTTCTGTCATAGCTAGAAAATAAATAGATTGTTTATCCTTACGATTAATTGTTTTTAAAAATGGGATAAAGAAATCATAATTATCAAATGCCATCCAATAAGTAATTTTTATTTCTTCACTTTTTGAGGATGCAATCCATTCTTTGCAGGTATAATCTAAGATTGTTTTTTCTTTTTCATTTTTTTCAACCGTTACAGAAGTGGTAGTAAGAGCTCCTTTTGGTGGAACAACCATATAAACCTTTCTTTCTGGGCTTAATGCTTTTATTGTTTTCTTTTTGGTGTTTACCAACATAATTCCTTCAATAGTTCCATCTTCCTTTAGTTCTTCCACTCGCACATTATCACCTTTTACGTAATATTTATATTTTGATTCAGTAGCCCCAATTTTTTTGGTAAAAGTTATAATTCCCTCGAAGGAAGTATCTGCCATTATTGGTTTTGTAATGGGATTGATTACTGCGTAAGACCCCAAACCAATAGTTAATAATCCGATAAAAATGATAAAATTTTTCATAGTGGTATTTTTTACAAATTTGAGTTTAATTTTTCAAATGAAGTATACTTTAAAATTAATATGTTTTTAGTTTGATACGAACATTCTTTAAATATTATGTTTATTTGTAAGTTTCAAATCAAAATCTGTTCCAAAATGGCAGAACATAACGAATTAGGTGAAAAAGGTGAATTCTTAGCCGTGAAATATTTAGAAAAAAAGGGCTATAAAATTTGTTTTAAAAACTGGAGGTCAGGCAAGTTAGAGATTGATATTATAGCCGAACAGGATGGTTTTATTATTTTTATAGAAGTTAAAACCAGAGAGAGCAATTTCATGGGTGAGCCTGAGCTTGCAGTTACCCGAAAAAAGCAATCACAAATAATAAAAGCCGCTGATGCTTATTTTAAAGAAACGGATTGTCAACTAGAGTCTAGATTTGATATTATAGGGATAATTTTAAATTCAAAAACTGAAAAAATCAATCATATTGAGAGTGCGTTTTATCCTTTAATGAGAAGATAAATAGGCTTTTTCGAAGGGTTGCACTATCTTTGCACCCAATTTAAGAGAGTATGCAACGCAAAAGAAGTTCCGGAGGGAAATTTACGTCAGGGTCGAAAAAGGCAAGTCCATCATTCAAACGTACAGATAAAAACGAATTCCGTAAGGGTGGAAAAGACACTAAATCTGCTACAGGTAGATATTCGGATAAAAAAGACGATGGTTTTAAACCTCGTAAAAAATATGGTGACGACACCAAAGATTTCTCAAGAGGCAAGGATGATTTCAAACCGCGCAGAAGTTTTGACAAGGACAAAAAATTCGGCGATAAGGACGAATACAAGCCGAGAAAAACTTACGGGGATGATAAAAAGGATTTCTCGAGAGGGAAAGACGATTTTAAGCCGCGCAGAAGTTTTGACAAGGATAAAAAATTCGGTGATAAGGACGAATATAAGCCGAGAAAAACTTATGGTGACGATAAAAAGGATTTCTCGGGAGGGAAGGATGATTTTAAACCGCGCAGAAGTTTTGACAAGGATAAAAAATTCGGTGATAAGGACGATTACAAGCCGAGAAAAACTTACGGTGACGATAAAAAGGATTTCTCGAGAGGGAAGGATGATTTTAAGCCACGCAGAAGTTTTGATAAGGACAAAAAATTTGGTGATAAGGACGAATACAAGCCGAGAAAAACTTACGGGGATGATAAAAAGGATTTCTCGAGAGGGAAGGATGATTTTAAACCAAGCAGAAGTTTTGACAAGGACAAAAAATTTGGTGATAAGGACGAATACAAGCCGAGAAAAACTTACGGGGATGATAAAAAGGATTTTTCGAGAGGGAAAGACGATTTTAAGCCAAGCAGAAGTTTTGACAAGGACAATAAATTTGGAGATAAAACTGAATACAAACCAAGAAAAACTTACGGGGACGACAAGAAGGACGATTTTAAACCACGCAAATCTTACGGTGCAGAAAAGAGTGATTATGCCCCTAGAAAATCCTTTCCTAAAAAGGAATATGCCGAAGGAGAGAATAAATTTGTAGCTGATTCAACGGAGAAGAAAAATAAATATATGGGTAGAAAACCCGTAAGTAAAAAGACAGAAGAAATTTCGGACGAGGAATTTTCATTAGAGAAATTTAATGAAGACAAAAAAAGACATTCTACAGAAAAGAAAAAGTATGAGACATTAACCAAGTCGACAAAAACTTCTTTTGCTAAAGAACGAGATGATGATGGAACCACAAGATTAAATAAATATTTATCGAATGCGGGAATTTGTTCAAGACGAGAGGCTGACCAATTAATTGAGAGTGGTGTGATTCGTGTGAATGGAAAAGTGGTAACAGAGTTAGGAACGAGAATTCTTCAAGGAGATAAAGTTAGTTACGGAGACCAAACGGTAAAATCAGAGACGTTGATGTATTTACTTTTGAATAAACCGAAAGATTATATCACTACTGTTGATGATCCCGACAAGCGTAGAACAGTGATGGAACTCATTAAAAACGCTTGTAAGGAAAGAGTTTATCCAGTAGGAAGATTAGACAGAAATACAACAGGATTATTGTTATTTACCAATGATGGTGAATTAACGATGAAGTTGACACATCCTAAAAACAATATCAAGAAAATTTATCATGTAGTAACTGATCAAAATGTTTCGAAAGAAGATATGGAGAAATTACGAAATGGAATTGAATTGGAAGATGGATTTATTATGCCCGACGATGTAGAATTTGTGGGCGAAGGACATAATAAAAAAGATATTGGAATAGAAATTCATAGTGGAAAAAACCGTGTGGTAAGAAGAATGTTTGAACATTTGGGTTACAATGTGGTGAAGCTTGATCGTGTGATGTTTGCTGGATTAACAAAAAAGGATTTACCTCGTGGTAAATGGAGATTGTTATCTAAAACAGAAATTGGATTTTTGAAAAAGGGGTAGGCAATTGTTTAGAATACATGTTCGATGTTTTGTAAACCTAAGTTTCAATAAGTGGCATCGTTATTTTTATATTCAACTCCTTCAGGGTTGCAGTCATCCTCTAAGCTAGTTTAAGGTTATTAATATTGAACCCCTGTGTGGTCACTTATTAAAAACATAAACCGTTGTAAATGGACAATTTATTTTGGTTTTATTTATAGTTGCTAAAATAGGTAGAACAAATGTATTTTTTCATCTTTATTCTTTAATCTGCCTTTAATTTCTCTTTCCTATAAATAATGCATAGGTAATGGCTTTTTAATCTATTTTTTAAATTGATAAAAGCAACGAGAAAATAGTAATTCCAAAAACATAATACAAAGCAAAATTGAAGAAGGATACTTGTAAGGAGGCATCTATAAACTCAGTTAATTTCATTTTATTTATTCGGTTATAAAATAAATTCACTTCTAATTCCTGCTTTTCTTGAACTTTGTAGAGCTTCGATACTTCAGGCGTTTTGCTTGTTCTCTGGCTTTCTCTAAGGTGGTTGGCAAATGCTTGGATAGCTTTTCCATACCTAACTTCGCTCTTTCCTGAAATGACTGTATAAAGGTGGTTTTTTAATGAATTTGACATCCAATCAAAGTTACGAAAAAATAACACCTAACAAGATTAAACCACACTCTCACACTTGTACCGATACTTCGGGTTTTCACACTCACGCTAAAAAAAGCGCAACATAATAGAGTTTGAGATGGTGAGCGGGTTTTGATAGAAAAAGAAAAAGCGCGATCACTTTCGTAATTGCGCTTTTCTTTTTAGTAGCGGGGAGTATCGAATTATCGAACCTGATTTGGGAGGGGTTTGATGAGGTTATCTTATCAAGTGAACAAATCCATGACCTGTCTTACCAACTTCGGTTGTGAATATATAAGCGTAAACCCCATCAACTAGGGCTTTACCCGAATTGTCTTTCCCATCCCAATTGTTTTGGTAATTCGTTGAAGAAAAAACAATATTTCCCCAGCGATTAAGGATGATAACTTCGGTATTTTCTGGTAAATTGTCAATTTCAAACAAATCGTTTATGCCGTCATTGTTTGGTGTAATGACATTGGGGAATTCAAATGCAAGAATCGGTGTTATGGTGTCCGTGCAATTAAACAAGGTGATATTTTGCGTTACAGTATCTGTATAACAATCAAATTCAACAATAGCGGTAATTTGATACGTTCCTATTTCAGAAAATTGATGGATTGGATTTAAAGACGATGAAACATTATTTGCTCCTGAAGCTTGATCACCAAAATTCCAATTTATTTGATTGATGGGTGATGCTGTTGCAATTGAAAATGAATTAGAACTCTGCACACACGAATCAGGAAGAAATGCAATGATTGAACTAGCCGGAAATCCCCCAAGTGGGACTTGGGCTGGCAGGCCTAGTTGACATGTTGCAGGACCGAAACTGACGGCATTGCTTGCATAAGCACAACCTAGACCCAATGAATTAGGATTTGAGATTTCATCTAGCCTCCCAGCGTTACCTATTGCCACATACAATTTATTGTTTGGAGCTTGTTCGATTTGTAAACAGGGATAACCGTTGGGTTCAAGAATTGGAGAATAAATCAAGGTAATTGAAGATGCTATGGCAGCTGAAGTGTAGGTGCTTAAATTTAGTTGATAAACCGAATTGATATTTGTGTAATAAAATTTTGATCCATCAGGAGAAAAACAAGCGCCATACTTTCTGAGAAATCCTGGAGTTGAATCATCCGTAACATTAACCGTTAAAGGGTTGCTTACAACTCCCGTTGTCTTATTGAAATCGAAAAATTCAATGCGGTCACTCCAATCTATTGGCATACCAATCCGATTTCCATCAGGAGACGCATCCATTGCTCCTGCCCAAGCTTCATACGCACCAAAGAAGGGAGAAATCGAAAAAATTGAACCTACTGCACTTACAACGGGTTGTGCATTAACACCACATGCATCAATTTTCCAAGCTAAAAATTCATTAACATTCTTTTTATGAGCAATCACCCAAAAACCTTGTATTTCAGTACTTCTAATAACAATCAATTTTTCGGTCAAATCATTTGATAGTGGTGTATTCATTGTTGCAACTTGAACATCTCCAAGACCTCCATTCAATGTCATGTCTACGACACTATATCTCAAACCATTGTCAACAACAGGACTTAAAGAAAGCGCCTCCAGCTCTTCGAGTGTGAATAAATAATATCGCTGGTTATCCTCAGGAAAAGGTACGATCAACGCTCCCTGCGTGCATGAGTTATAAAATCCACCCAACAGATTGGCTCCATTTGGCATAACCTGATTGTTTGAATTCCAGACCTTTCTACCATCGGTATAGAAAAGTAATTGTCCTGTACTTGGGTCTGAAACACTTGCCGTTGATTCATTTGAGTTGATGGCTGCATTGCTAGAACCTACCAGGATTGGACCGGAAAAATTTACGCTGGCTCCATAGCCGAAAACCCAATTATTGTTTTGCAATTGACCAAAAACAACAGGTGTTTGTAGTGTGAAAGTTAGGATAAGAAAAAGGGTATATCTTTTTAAAATGAGCATATAAATTATCGAATTAAATGCACTAACCCATGACCAATTGTCCCTGTTTCTGTTGTGAATATATAAGTGTAAACCCCATCAACTAGTGCTCTACCCGAATTGTCTTTTCCATCCCAATTGTTTTGGTAATTTGTTGATGAGAACACAACATTTCCCCAGCGGTTTAGGATAATTGCTTCGGTGTTTTCGGGTAAATTTTCAATTGTAAAAAGATCATTTATTCCATCTGAATTTGGAGTGATTACGTTCGGGAAGTCAAAGTTTACCGTATTACTATCCGCTGGTTCTTCATTTGCACAAGGTAAAACAACTATCTGATCACTGCCCAAACCACATGTGCTCGTAACTGTAGCACTATAAATTCCTGGACTGGTTACGGTATAAAATTGACTTGTATTGGTAGATGCATCTCCACCCCAAGACCAAGATGTTCCTTCTCCTGCATTTAACAGCAGTGTATCACCTAGACATAGATTAACGGTGTCGGGTCCAAACTGAATTTGTGCTTCATAATTGTTGTAAAAAATCCAAGAAGGGTAATTCGGGAGAGAGAAAAAACCTATAGAAAGATTGGGATCATTCGGAAAGGATAATACGCCAGAGCTGAGCGTTGGTGCTGAAGTATTTGGGCAATTAATCGTTCCCAAAAGCGTTGTGTAACTGAAACTTTGTTCGGTGAAGTAGATTTTTCCATCCGAAGCTAATTGCAAATACAAACCATTGAAGTTTGGTTCAATAATTTGTGCGGTTGATTCCACGGTTTGTCCTGTTTGAAAAGGGGCAAAAACATTGTATTGCACTAATTGAAAAACGGAGGAAATTTGATTCAATATGGAGGCATACAAATAATACCCATTCGGAGAAAACTCAAAATAGTAGGGCAACGCATTTCCCAAATCACTTTCAAAGGTGAGTAAACCTGTCGACAAATTGAAGTCATAAAGTCCCGCGGATGTCATCACTTTATTGCAACAAGGCGCCCCTATTCCGAATGGATTTGGGCTAGATTTGATAATACTGTATCCACTGTAGAATAACGGATAAGGATAAACACCGGCGAGTTGAACTCCACTTTGAGTAACGCTGTACACCCCAATACCTGAGGTGTCCTGGTTAATTAAAATCCAGTAGTCCGTTCCATTAGCATGGCGAATTGCGCATATCCCTTCATACGAGTAATCATATACTTGAACATCTGCTTCAACGACATCTCCAAGTCCACCGTTTAACGACATATCAATTTTAAAATAGCGCAGGCCTCTGCCATTTGGTTCTGAAGGAACAACACCGTCAATATAAAACTCGAGCTCCTCCATCGTAAAAAGATAATATACGTTGGGTTCTCCAGGAGCAGGCAAGATCACAGATGACTGTGCCGCACTCCAACCCCCGCCTTCAGTTCCTTGCATGTCATACATAACCTGGTTGTTCTTGTTCCAGATTTTACCTCCGTCTTGACCACTTGATGGTAGTCTTCCTCCTCCATTTGAATAGAAAAGTAAGTTGCCGTTTTCATCGCAAAAAGAGGTAGATCCTTCTAACGTATACATTTGACTACCTGAAGTTTGCGCTGGAGACCCACTATTGAAATCTAAACTGTGGCCAATCCCAAAATGCCATACATTGGCCTCATTTTGAGCAAATGAAGCGCCAACAAAAAGTAAACAAATAAAAGTAATCGGTAGATTCATCGAATTAAATTTACATGACCAGAAATCACTTTGGGTTGATACTGGTTTTTAAGTTGGTAATTTACGCAATACGTGTAGGTGCCAATTGGTGCTATTTCGCCTTTGTTACCTAGACTTCCATCCCATCCGATTGCTGGATCGTTTGACACAAATATCAATTCTCCCCAACGGTTGTAAATGCTTAATTGAAAATTACTTGTTTCAATACCATAACCATAGACTAAAAACAGATTATTAAACTTATCACCATCCGGAGTAAATGTATTAGGTATGAAAAGTGTATAATTTTCAAAAACAGTGATAATTCCTGTTATTGTATCCGAACAACCATAAGCATTGCTAACCAACAGTTGAACTTCGTAATCTCCTCCAGTATTATTAGGAAATAAGAATTGTGGGTTTTGTTCAGTACTTATTTCTATTGATGGGGGGACATTGAACGTCCAATTCCATGAACTTATGTCACCCGAAGATTGATCTGTAAAAGATACCAAAGGATTGTCCACTTGAATTATTGTAGGGGATGTCGAAAATCCAGCTTGTGGACTTGGAAGAGAATTCAATGCATTCGAAATGAGCGTGTCATATACGCAGCCAAGTGAATTGGTCAATAGAAGTTCAATGGAATACGTTCCCGGTTGATTAGGGCTGAAAATAAACGTTTCATCACTTGAAGAAACTATATTGTTAATTAGCCAAATTTGACTCGTAAATGTATTTTGGTTGGTTTGATTGGTTAGTGTAAAAGATTCAGGCCAACAAAGCAAAGTATCTAGAAAAGTTATTTGTGGAATTACAGACGGAGCTACTGTAATATTAAGGCATTCGGAAAGTGTATCTCCATTGGCGTCAGTAACAGTTAAGCATGCTGTTCCGCTTTGTGTTGGAGAAAAGGTAAATTGTTCAACACTGCTTAATACATTTCCATTAAAGGACCATTCAAAGGTGAAAGGAGCTACGCCGCCAGTGTTTGAAAGTAGCGCAGGAGATACATTTTCACCGAAACAAACAGAAGTATCATTGGAAATAGAAATCTGCCAATCGGGAATGGTAACAAAAGGATCGGTGCAACAGGTTCCTCCATCAGATAAATCGTAGATTTCTGTAAGCCAACAATTGTATTGTGTGTGATGAAAACGAAGATCACCATTGAAAGCATTTAAGAAATAAGCTACCACTTCATCGGGTGTATTTCCTCCGCCAGCATAATAAATCGTATCGCATTGACCGCTGACGCCAACCATTAAACTGCTTGTAAAGGCTTGCCCATTTTGATGTGTTGGCGCGTAGTCCAATGGCGGTGCAGTTAGTATTTGAATCAATGCAGGATTCACACCTGAAATACTGGTTGTAAAATTTCCCAATCCACAATTATTATTGTTTTGATTGGAATTAAAGCCTGC
>JBIPLT010000266.1:0-4201 GCA_044368255.1 Flavobacteriales bacterium | reverse complement strand
TTGATTGAAGGAATTAATCCCAATGGAACGAAAGCCTACTTTGGATTTGGTTTATAGACAAAAAACAGGGGCTTATGTTACAAGCCCTTTTTTATTTCGAAAAAGAAATTAATTAACTTGTGTTTAAAGTTGTATTAATCTACCTTTGCGGTCCTTTAAAAGGGTTGCTCGATTATATTATCATATCACTCTGAAAAACAAAATTATACAATGAGACAGTTAAAAATCACCAAATCCATTACCAATCGTGAGAGTCAGTCGTTAGACAAATACCTGCAGGAAATTGGTAAGGAGGAGCTGATCACGGCCGACATGGAAGTGGAATTAGCGCGTAGAATTAAACAAGGCGATCAATGGGCATTAGAAAAATTAACGAAAGCTAACTTACGTTTCGTTGTTTCTGTTGCTAAACAATATCAGAATCAAGGTTTGACCCTTCCCGATTTGATTAATGAAGGAAATTTAGGTTT
Organism: Flavobacteriales bacterium; assembly: GCA_044368255.1. Lineage (GTDB taxonomy): Bacteria > Bacteroidota > Bacteroidia > Flavobacteriales_D > UBA2798 > CAMBFX01. Next base: position 3,731 of record JBIPLT010000266.1, on the reverse strand, counting down.
GATTAAAGCGGCTCAACGTTTTGATGAAACACGTGGTTTTAAATTCATTTCGTATGCAGTTTGGTGGATTCGTCAATCTATCCTTCAAGCATTAGCCGAACAATCTCGTATTGTTCGTTTGCCTTTGAACCAAGTTGGCTCATTGAATAAAATCAATAAAGCATTTTCAAAATTGGAACAGGAATTTGAACGTCCGCCATCCGCAATCGAATTAGCAACCGTTTTAGATATTCCAGAAGATAAAATTGCCGATACCATGAGAGTTTCTGGCCGCCACGTGTCGGTGGATGCTCCATTCGTCGACGGAGAAGATAATTCACTTTTAGATGTATTAGTTAACTCTGATTCTCCAAAAGCCGATTTCAACTTGATGAATGAATCTTTACAAAGAGAAATCGAACGTTCACTTTCTACTTTAACGGAGAGAGAAAGAGACGTCATCAAATTATTCTTCGGAATTGGTTTAAATCATGGCTTAACGTTAGAAGAAATCGGAGCGAAATTCGATTTAACTCGTGAACGTGTTCGTCAAATCAAAGAAAAAGCAATTCGTAGATTACGCCATACTTCTCGTAGCAAATTATTAAAAGCATATTTAGGTTGATCTAAACAAAAAATCAAAGTAAATGTCCACACCAGTAATGAATGGCAGCGCAAAATCCTACGATGCCGAATTAAAAAACTACATCGACAGCGAAAAAGCAGCTGTTGAATTACAATCAGCATTAGGATCGTTGCTCTACAACAAATCGGTTGATTTAGTTTTATTCAGAAATCAATTACTTGACAAAAGTGTTTCTGAAATTTTAAATCTTCATAAATACGCTCGTGAAGTCGTAAAGAAAAATATTTCTGTTTTTGAAACTTCTGCATTAGCAACAGAAATGTTGAAATTAGATCTTTCTCCTTCTAAATTGGATATCGGAAAATTAGCTTCTGAATGGATGGAAGAAGGAAAATCTTTTGCTAACATTACTGATTTCGTCAATAAAAAACTAGCTAAATTCACTTCTCCATCTTCTGAGCCTTTAGTGCCGCGTGATGTGGTACTTTATGGATTTGGACGCATTGGTCGTTTATGTGCTCGTGAATTAGTAAAACAAGCTGGTAAAGGACAACAATTACGTATCCGTGCCATTGTGACCCGTGGAGGAAGTGAAGCAGAAATTATCAAACGCGCCACTTTACTAAGAATGGATTCGGTTCATGGTCCTTTCAACGCAACAGTTGAATTGGATTTTCCCAATAAAACTATGACCTTAAACGGACAACTAATTCATTTAATTGATGCAGCTAATCCAGAAGATGTAGATTATACGAAATACGGAATTCATGATGCTTTGGTAATTGATAATACAGGTGCATTTACGGATAGAACAGCCTTAGAAAGACATATGAAGGCAAAAGGAGTTGCCAAAGTTTTATTAACTGCTCCAGGAAAAGAAATTCCAAATATTGTTTATGGTGTAAATCATAAAGATTCCGATAGAGATAAAGAAACCATTTATTCTGCGGCTTCTTGTACAACCAATGCAATTGTTCCCGTTTTAAAAGTGATCAATGATGAATTAGGTGTTGAGCGTGGGCATATCGAAACTGTTCATGCTTATACCAACGATCAAAATTTGATTGATAACATGCATAAGAAATCCCGTAGAGGAAGATCGGCTGCAATCAATATGGTAATTACAGAAACAGGAGCAGGAAAAGCAGTAACAAAAGTAATTCCTGAATTAAAAGATAAGTTAACAGCAAATGCTGTTCGTGTTCCCATTCCTAATGGTTCTTTGGCTGTATTAAGTTTAACATTGAAAAAAAATACCACGGTTGAGGATATAAATGCACTATTGAGAAAAGCTTCTCTAGATGGTGAATTGGTGAATCAAATTTTCTACTCTTACGAACCAGAATTAGTTTCGAGTGATATCATTGGTAACACTTGTTGTTCTGTATTCGATAGTCCGGCTACTATTGTTGCTCCCGATGGAAAAAACGTGGTTTTATACGTTTGGTATGATAATGAATTCGGATATACGAAGCAAGTAATTCGATTAGCGAAGTATGTAGCGAAGGTGAATCGATTGATTTATTATTAGACGAAGAGATTAAAAGACATAAGTAATAAGATTAGAAATCCTCGAAGTAATTTGGGGATTTTTAGTTACCAACTCATTGGTTTGAAATCCTTGTAGAATTCCGCAAGATGGGTATATAACTCCTTCCCACCTCCACTAACAGCACGATTGAACTTTTTAAATGTGTCGATGTTCTCTCGAAAATAAATTCCTCGTGATAATAATCCATTTTTTACGGAAAGATTTTTTAGCTGACGAATATCAATGAGGTGCCCATTAAAATTTAGAGTGATTTCATGAGCTTTATGTTGTAATTGAGTTATGTCGGATTCTGAATTTAATAATTCAACCAATAAATCATATCCTGATTTTCCGTTTTGAGTAATGGGTTTATTATCACTCAACGTCATTCGAGGAACGACATAAACATATTCTTTTGTAAATAGAACCGAAGAATAAGTAGTTGGATCATCAATAGAAATTGATTTGATGGAAATAATTCCGTTAGATTTATAAACGTTTGACATAATACACCGATTTATTCTCAAAAATAAAAATTTTTAAGTGAATCCGTTATTTCCAATTTCGAAAATGATTTTAATTCATTTGTAAAAAATTTATTTTGTTGGAAAAAAGGCTATTGGGAACTGAATGAAAATTATGAAAGGCTCGAATGTAAATTAAAAATCATTGTGGATTTTTATTCGAAAATCGATAAGGTATTTGACGAAAAATACCTCTGGAATTTAGCTTATTAGATTGCAATACTATTGTAATTCGATATTTATCCGATTTAATTTGAACGATTCACTATCTTTAATCCCTATGAAAAAAATCTTATTATTGACTTTTACCCTTTTATCAGGGTCAATTCTACCCGCTCAAAGCAACAAAAACGATTTAAAAAAATTAGAACTTAAAGGGCAAGTAAAAACTCTTTTGGAATATGAAACCAGTTTTATAAATGAAAAGATTTATAAACGAGATAGTATTTATCATTATTTCGATAAATTTGGAAATATAACCTCAAAGGTACTTTACAAATCCAATTTATCTGGAGAAAAAAGAAGTGATTTTGCTCGAGAAACTATTTTCACTAGTAAATACAATGAGAAAAATCAACGGACTGAAGTAATAAAAAAATGCTATGATTCTGAGTTCGACAATAAGATCACCAATAAATATGATCCTAAGGGTAATTTAATAGAAGAAAAATATGAATTTGAAGAATTGAATGGCGAATATCGAAGCCAAGCGCATACTTACAAATATGATTCGAATGGAAAAATGATTGAAAAATACATAATTGATAATATTGATGGAGAAGGTACTCATTACCTAGCGAAATATGATAGTTTAGGAAATAAAATTGAAGAAGGGTATCCACATGATAAACATGAATATACCTATAAAAATGGAAAAATGACCAGCAAAAAAAATCTATTAGAAGATGGGAAAATTCGTTATGAATGTATCCTTGAAATTGATTCAAATGGCAATGAAACTGAAGTAAAATACCGGTATCCCAATGGTGAGCCTGACGTTATTTTTAAATATAAATTTGAATATGATGGAAACTCAAATTGGATTACCAAAATAATGTATAATTCAGAGGATGTATTAATTTCAGAAAAGAAAAGAATTATTTACTATTTT
>JBIPLT010000064.1:0-13191 GCA_044368255.1 Flavobacteriales bacterium | reverse complement strand
TTTTAAAATTAAGAATCCAGAAAGAGCTGCTTCATATTTACCATTTTGATAAGCAATATGAGAATAATAGTACAAAGCCGGAATTTGATATTCACTTTCTTTATCTTTAATTTCAAAAAATTTAGTAGCCGCTTTATCATAATCATTCAAAGAAAAATAGGCATAACCTGTCTTAAAATAATATTCCGCTACATCAGCATCGGATAAATCAAATAATTCTACTAATTCAAAATACTCTATTGATTTTTTATATTGTTTGCGATCAAAATAATGCCTTCCCAAATGCATATACACCGTTCGTACTTGTGGACTTTCGGGATGATTCATGATAAACTTTTGTAAAAGATACTCTGCATCTGGATGAAGTAATTTTAATGCACATAAAGCCGCATAAAATTCCGCGTTAATATAAATCTCATCATCAGAATCCAATTTCTCCATCACCAAATTAAATTTATCCTGAGCTGCGCTAAATTTGGATTTATCATAAAGATCCATTGCATCCCGGTAATCGGAATATTGATCTAAGATGATTGCCGTTTTTTGCGACCAAGTAAATTGCCCTGTAAAAAGCAAAAATGAAAATAGGAAGATGAACCTCATAAAAACAGACTTATCCATAATAAAATATTGAATGTTAAAATTACTCCATGCCATGAGGACATAGAATACACCACCTTGAAGTTTTCAACGCTAATCTGTTAGAATTATTCTGTTAGAAAGTCGATTATAGGCAAATTCGATCGAATAATTTGATGCATCTTTACAGAGCGAAATATTAACATGGTGGAAACTGCAATTCTCGAAATAAAAGATGGAAAAATTTTCCAAAACAAAAATCTGATTCTAGATCAGGTAAATGTTCGTATTGAAAACGGAGAATTTGTCTATTTAGTTGGTAAGACGGGTAGCGGAAAAAGTAGTCTTTTAAAAACACTTTATGGCGAGTTACCTTTAACCGAAGGAACTGGAAATATTGTTGGATATGATTTAAAAAATCTAAGAAGAAGATGGATACCCTTTCTAAGAAGAAAACTAGGTATTGTTTTTCAAGATTTTCAATTACTCCCAGATAGAACTGTTGAAGAGAATTTAAAATTTGTGATGAAAGCCACAGGTTGGAAAGATAAAAACAAAATGAACGCTAGAATTTTAGAATTATTAGAAAGAGTTGGATTATCTGGAAAAGAAAATAAATTACCTCACCAACTTTCGGGTGGAGAACAACAACGCGTTTCAATTGCACGTGCTTTGATTAACGATCCAGTTTTGATTTTAGCAGATGAACCTACGGGAAATTTGGATCCAGAAACATCGGAAGAAATATTGCGATTATTATTTGAGATTTCCAATAGTGGAAGGGCTGTTTTAATGGCCACACATGATTATACCATCATGGAGAAATTTCCGTTCAGAACGTTAAAAACCGAAAATGGTAAATTGAACGATGTTCAACATGCCGCCTTTTTCAATCCTTTACGCCCTTAATCAATTCCTTCATTCTTTCTACAGATTTTTGATTGTTAAAATAAGATTTCAAATGAGATTTTCTTTTTTCAAAATCTTCGCGGGTAAAATTCAAAGAGAATAATTCGTTAATTTTTGAAATAAAATCCTGAGAAGTTTCAGCTTGATGACAAAATTCCCCTAACGAAGTTCCTGTTAGCATCTGACCATTGACAATACAATGCTTGCCTTGCATCAATGAATCAATCAACTTTAATTTAATTCCAGTGGATTGAAAAGTGGGTAATACGCAAATATTCGATTCCTGAATCAATGTGTTTAATTGTTCGAAAGAAGGATTAGGAATGATTTCTATGTTTTTAAAATTTGCACTATTTCTTGTTAACGATGCAGATGGATTTTTACCCGCGATGATGCATTTTCGATCCATCTTTGAAAACACATTTTCAATTAACCATTCGGCAGCTACATTATTTTCTGATACAGCTAAATTGCCATGGTATAAAATTGCCTCGTTATGTTTTTCTGAATAATGAAATTTTGTTTCATCAATAAAAACAGGCATTAATTCGCTATGAGAATATTTGTTTTTAAAATACTCCTGATCTGATTCCACCACCGATAAAATTCTATCACAATCTTTTAATACATTCTCATATTCTTTCAGTTTAATACTCTCTCTTTTTAAATACCATTTCTTAAAAATACTCTTTTCAGCCAATGAAAGATGATGATAATAATCATGCTCTATATTATGCGTTCGCACCAATCGTATTCTGTTTTTCAAATCGGGATGTTGCAAATAAAAGCAAACATGAAGTCCTTCAAATAAAATAGGAGCATCAATTAATTTCAAATTATCTACTAATTTCTTGGAGCTTCTGGATACAACAATAAATGGGAATTTTGAAAACAATAAAATCTTGCGCATATCCCGTTTATAATAATAAACTTTATGGCAAAAAGATTCAAGCTCTCGTCTTGGTTCTCTCTCAAAATAAAAAACATGTAAGTGAACTTCTAACCCTGATTCATGCAAAGCTTTAATTCTATTAAAAATTCCCATTACGCCACCGTAATCTGGTGGATAGGGATTTTCGAGCGAAACGATATGTAATTTTTGACTCAAATTAGTTCTGAATAAATTTCATCTAAAACATTTTTCTGCTTGTCCCAATTAAGTTCATTCATGGCTTTTAAACAATTCGCCTTATAAATTTCCATTGAATTTTTATCATTTATAAATTCTTTAATGAAAACAGCTATTTGCTCTGGGTCATGTGTTTTTAAAATTCTACCCACTTCAAACTGGCGGACAATTTTTCCAATTTCAACTAAATCTGAAACAATAATGGGTAATCCTGCTTTGATATAATCAAAAATCTTGTTGGGTAAACTATACAAATAATTAGGGTTCGTATTTTTGTCCAATGAAAAGCCAATATCCGCATTCATGGTATATTGCATCATTTGATCATAAGGTAATTTATCCACTAATAAAATTCGTTGTGTTAAAAAGGAATCATTTATAATTTTTTCTTTTAGAATTGGAAAAACATCACCAGAGCCAATAATCACCAAAAAGCAATGGTCTAAATATTTCATCGCTTCGGTTAATTCTTCAGCACCGCGTTGAATATTAATGCCCGCCCCTTGAATAATCAATATTTTTTTATCCTCTGGTAGGTTTAAATCTTTTCTTGATTTAGTTTTTTCTATTACAAACATTTCAGGAAGATTCTTCACTACTCTGAAATTCATTTTGTATTTATCGTTATAGATTTTAGCTATAGAATCGTTAACGGTATACGTTTTATACAAGTTTCGAAAAATCATTATTTCAAAAATTTCCCAAATCTTTTTTACTACTTTTCGGTTTTGTAATTCTGGAACTTCTGTAAAATATTCATGTGAATCATAAACTACTTTTTTTCCTTTGGCAGCGGCCGCAAAATCACAAGCTGGAAGTGTGTCTAAATCATTACTCACTAAAAAATCAAATGGATGAAAAAGTAAAAAGAAAAATAATCGAAAATTATACTCGGCATAAAATAAAGCCCCTTTTGTAAACTTTAAATTCATTCGATGAGTTGGATAAACTCGAGGAGAAAGTTCTTTACTATTTTTTAATTTTCGGCCTACGAGTAATACCTCTACTCCTTTATCAGTTAAATAACGACACAACTTATCCACTCTTTGATCAGTGAACAAATCATTCGTTACGCATACTATAGCTTTTCTTTTCATCAACTCGAATCAAAATTAACGCTTGTGAATATTACTTTTTCAATTTTAAATGTTAGTTATTCATAAAGCTTTGTTGCTTTTAGCATAAACAAACGCATTAGCTTTGAATTTAGTATAATGATCCAAATACAAGAAAACATATCGCTTAAGCCCTATAATACATTCGGATTGGATGTAAAAGGACGTTTTTTTGTCCGCATTTCAAATCTGGAAGATGTAAGCGAAGTATATTCTAAAAACAATAATGATTTTGAAAAAAAACTAATCATTGGAGGAGGAAGTAATATTCTTTTGCTTTCAGATTTTGATGGCATGGTAATTAAAAATGAAATCAAAGGAATTGAAAAGATAAGAAGACGAAGATTATGTTTGGGTATCTGCTGGAGCAGGTGAAAACTGGCATGAATTCGTACTTTTTTGTATAGCTAATAACTGGGCGGGAATTGAGAATTTATCATTGATACCTGGTTGTGTTGGCGCAGCTCCTATGCAAAATATTGGAGCTTATGGCGTGGAGGTAAAAGACGTTATTGATTCTGTTCAAACTTTACAACTCGATAATTTAGAATCCTGTGTTTTTACCAATAAAGAATGTAAATTCGGTTACAGAGAAAGCATATTTAAAAATGAAGAAAAAGGCAAACATTTCATAACTGGAGTCGTTTTTAAATTACATAAAAAACCTGATTTTAAGATTAAATACGGGGCTATTGAAGATGAATTGAAAAAAGATTCGGAAACAGCTATTTCTATTCGCAAAATAAGTGATGCCGTGATTCGTATTCGGGAAAGTAAATTACCTAATCCAAAAGAAATTGGTAATGCCGGAAGTTTCTTTAAAAATCCAGAAATTTCCAAAGAGCAGGCCGATCAATTAAAAGAAAAATTTCCTAGTTTGGTTGCATATCCTATAAATGAAAAAACTACTAAGGTTGCCGCGGGTTGGTTAATCGAAAATGCAGGTTGGAAAGGTTATAAAAAGGGAGATTTTGGAGTGCATAAAAATCAAGCCTTGGTTTTAGTTAATTATGGTAACGCAACAGGCAAAGAAATCGTTGAATTATCCAACCAAATTATCCATTCTATCCAAGAAAAATTCGGAATTCAACTCGAACGCGAAGTCAATTTGGTATAAAGAGGCTCATCAATTGCTTGTTTTGTTGGTAATTCCTAAAAATATTTTTTGAATCCATAATATAAATTATTGCTTTTCAAATTATTAATTGCTCGTTATTTTTACAACAATAAATCCATTTTTTGGATTATTTACGTTTAGATTTCATACATTTGGTTGTTGAAAAAAATCAATATGCGACTACTTGCCTTCTTCTTATTGCTTATTTTACCCGTTATGGGCTTCAGTCAATCATTCATGAACCCGAATGGCTGGAAAAAATACCGCCATGAAATTACTTTTGGCGCTGGCGTTTCTAATTTTTTAGGAGAACTAGGAGGAAGAAATGAAATAGGATCTGATTTTATTTGGGATCTAGAACTTCCAAAAACAAGAACAGGAACTCAATTTACATGGATTTACCATATTAGTGCTTCAACTGCTCTTAGAACTTCTTATCGATATGGAAAATTAGAAGGTGATGATAAGTTAACAACAGAACCTTTTCGAAACAATAGAAATTTAAATTTCAAGTCTAACTTACACGAGGTATCTTTAGTTTTTCAATGGTATCTAATGCAAGAAAAAGGCGGGAATAAATATAACTTGAAAAATAAAAAAAAGAAAAAAATTGGTGTAAGACCGTTAGGTATTGGCGCTTATCTTTTTGCTGGAATAGGCGGTTTTTATTTTAACCCGAAAGGATTGTATGGAGATGTTTGGGTCCCTTTAAAAGATTTACATACCGAAGGTCAAGGTTTGCCTGGAGGTCCAAAACAATATAGTAATTTTAGTGTTAGTATTCCAGTTGGTTTTGGCTTCAGTAAAGCACTTAATTTGAATTGGGGAATAGCATTAGATATTTCTCACTCATTTACTTTCACCGATTATATCGATGATGTTTCAGGATATTACTATGACCCTGCTGAATTAGCATTAGCTTATGGAAATCAATCGGCTCTTATGTCTAATCCATCGAATGGTTCTATAGCAGACTATTTTGGTACACCCAATTATTATGACCCAACTTCTCCTGGTCAACCACGTGGAGATGCAGACGATCGTGATGGATATCTTTTCGCCATTTTAAGCGTTAGTTATAAAATTAAAAACAAATCTGGTGGTTACGGCAAAATTAAACGTAAGAGAGTTAGATCATCCTTCTAAAAGATTTCCTTTCATTATTAGCTGTAAGTTTGAATGAGTTAAACATTATCAAATAAAATTTATTTGTGGGTTTAATCATTCTATTTATTTATTCTAATAAAAAATGTGCGATTAGAATCTCAGTAAATTTAAGTTCTAATATTCTGGATCTTGAAACGCTGGATTAACCGCAAAATCATTATCGGTTAAAGTATTTAAAAAAGCTTTCAATTGATTCTTTTCAACGGTAGTTAAAGCTACTCCTCCATCGGCAACAAATTTCATTAATGGGTCGATTGTAGTTGAGTAAACCAGTCCAGTGCTGTAATGATCAATCACATCATCTAAATTTTCAAACCTTCCATCATGCATATAGGGGGAAGTTAAGGCAATGTTTCTTAAACTAGGCGCTTTAAACTTTCCATTGTCATTGGGGTTATTTGTAAAAAAACCTCTTCCTAAATCCGTGAAAATTGCATCCAAACCATTATTATGAAATTGATTGCTGGTAAACATCGGCTCTCCGTGACAATGAAAACAATCGCCACCAGCAATATTATTGGCTTCATCTTTATCGCGATTAAACAATTCCATCCCCAGTAATTCATCAGTGGTAAAAACTAATTCATTCCTTCTCATTTTATCATATTTTGAGTTTCCCGAAATCATAATTCGTAAGAATTGAGCTAATGCTTTTGAAACTTTAACGGAGTCAATTCCTCTTTCACCAAATGCACGTCTAAACATTTCTGGGTATTTTTCATCCTGAACTAATTCCCAAACTACATTGGGCCAAAGATCTTTCATCTCAATTGGATCTATCACCGGATGCAAAACTTGTTCTTCTAAAGTATTTACTCTTCCATCCCAGAAAAACGACGTTTGCCAACCTAAATTAATCAATGGCATCGAATTCCTGGTGCCAGCTAATCCATCAATTCCAACAGAAACGCTAGCGTTATCTGTAAAAGACATAGAAGGATGATGACAAGTAGCGCAAGACATGGTATTATTTCCTGATAATAATTCGTCATAAAATAATCGTCTTCCTAATTCAACACCTTCAACTGTTAAAGGATTATCAATGGGAATTGGCATAGGAGGCAAGCCCGCAGGAATAACCAAATTATAAGGCGTAGGGCGGTAAATTAAAATCTCATCGTCCTTTTTACAAGATTTAAAAGCGATGATAAAAAGCATAAATAAGAAAAATGTGAACCCTCTTTTCATATTACAAACTTACCTAAAAACAGTTTAATTACGCCGCCTTTCCCTTAATTATTATCACCTTTAAAACTAATTTGACTCTATTCTAAAAAAAATTGTTCTCTTTTCTGTTAATTGCATTATCTTAATGATTGATAATGATGTCTAGCAAACCACCCAAATGTAGCCAAGCGGAAGAACTGAAATTGATTGAGTCAGCTAAACTCAACTCGGCTAATTTTGCGCCATTGTATGATCATTATTATAAACCCATTTATCTTTTTATTTACAAAAGATATCATGATAAAGAGTTGACAGCTGATTTAACTTCTCAAGTTTTTCTAAAAGCAATGTTGAACATCCAAAAATATCAGGATAAAGGTTTTCCATTTTCGGCATGGTTATTTCGTATTGCCTTTAATGAAATGAATATGCTTCATCGAAAAAATTCAAAATACAAAGAAGTAGAAGTAAGAGAAAAGGATGCCATCGAATTTTTGGATGAATTGGATATTGAATTAAAAGAAAAAAATATGGAAACCATTCTGTCTTTTCTTGAAAAAATGGAGGAAGAACAACAACAATTAATTCAATTACGCTTTTTTGATAAACTTTCCTTTAAAGAAATGGGCGATTTATTATTGATAACAGAAGACAATGCTAAGATTAGATTATATCGCGCTATAGAAAAATTAAAAAAAATGACTGGAGGTCATCTCGAATGACAAAATATAAGTTAAATAAAGAAAAATTATATTCCATTCCTTCGAATGAAGAAATTGAATCTAGTAAGAATTTTGGTCGGTTAAGAGCGAATTATGATTCGGTAACTAAGCGCCCGAAAGTTCCATTGTATAAAAATCCCATTGCTTTTATTTTTTTAGTGATTGTCATTATCATTTTATTAATGCTTACAGGCGACATTTGAAGAAAGAGCGAGAATGAGAGCGAGATCGAGGATTTTCAACTGAAAACTGTAAACTGCCTACTGATCACTGCAAACTAAATTCATTCATAAACAACTTTCACCTCTACTCTTCTATTTCTTGCTTTTCCTTTCTCGGTAGAATTTAATTCAAGAGGATTGGTTTCTCCCATGGCAACCAAAGTAATTTTTAATGGTGAAATATTATTCTTAATTAATATTTCTTTAACGGATTTGGCTCTCTCCTCTGATAAAATCAAATTTTCCTCTTCGGTATTCGTATCATCGGTATGTCCAGCAACAGAAATGGAGATCACAGAAAATTGTTTTAAAGTATCACAAACTTCTTTTAAGTTTTTTTCTTCCAAAGAGCTCAATCGAGCCGAACTACTTTCAAAATAAAAAAAATGGGTAGAAGAAACTCTTTGGGCAAAAGTTTTTCCTGAAAATAAAACCACAAAAAAAAGTAATCCGATCCATTTCATTTATATTAAAACTACAAAATTTAGTTTAATTATTAAAATCAAAAATCTCTCTTTAATTTTCTGCCAGAAATGGAAGATAAAGAATACATAAAAGGCCGTGGTTCGCAATTGAATACCTCGATTAGATTTTTCAGAGAATGAAATTCCATATGATGTGATGACTGCTCAAATCATTCCAGGATTAAACAGCTCGGAAATTCCGCAATTATTAAGAGCCGCTTCAGAAAATGGAGCAAGCACTGTTGGATATACGATGGTGAGATTGAATGGAAATATCAGAACTATTTTTGAAGATGGGTTAGAAAAGAATTTCCCAGATGCAAAAGAAAAAGTAATATATCAAATTGAAGATGCACATGGAGGAAAGACGAATGATTCGAGATTTGGAACAAGAATGAAAGGTGAAGGAAATATCGCTTTGGCTATAAATAGGTTGTTAAGATTTCAAAAGCAAAATATTTCCCGATAGAAAATGATTTTGAATTTAATTTGAATGCTTTTAGAATTCCTGGAAGTGCAACACAGTTAGATTTATTTTAAAACAAAAAACCCTGAAGTTTCCTTCAGGGGTTTTTTTATATTCTAAAATCGAATACTAGCGTTTTTCCATTGGTTTCGCTTTGTTCACGATCATGTTACGTGTCATGAATTCTTTGTTATTCAAGCTTTCGATAGCACGGTTAGCTTCGTCTTCGTTTGGCATTTCTACGAAAGCAAAACCACGAGCACGACCCGTCATTTTGTCCATTACCAATTTAACTGATTCTACATTTCCGAATTCTGAAAATAAATTTCCAAGATCGTTTTCTGTTGCGCGGTAATTCAAGTTACCTACATATAAAGTTGCCATAATTGTATTTTGTTTTTTTGTTTAGTTTAATTAGAATTTTTTCTCCATTGGACGAGCCTTATTCACTAATAAGTTACGAGTCATAAACTCCTTATCGTGTAAAGCTTCGATTGCGCGTGATGCTTCTTCTTCATTCGGCATTTCAACAAATGCAAAACCACGAGCGCGACCTGTCATTTTATCCATTACCATTTTTACCGATTCAACATTCCCGTATTCTGAAAAAAGTGACCCAAGATCATTTTCAGTTGCGCGATAGTTCAAGTTACCTACATACAAAGTTGCCATAGAAATTTTTATTTTTGATTTAATTGATTACTGATTAATATTTTTTCTCCATTGGACGAGCCTTATTCACAAGAATATTGCGCGTCATGAATTCTTTCTCGTGCAATGCTTCGATTGCGCGATTTGCTTCCTCTTCATTGGGCATTTCAACGAATGCGAAGCCTTTTGCTCTGCCCGTCATCTTGTCCATGATGATTTTAACTGATTCGACATTTCCGAACTCTGAAAAAAGAGTACCGAGATCATTTTCTGTAGACCTGTAGTTCAGGTTACCCACGTAGATTGTTGCCATTTTGATTTTATTTTGAGATTTGAAATTGAATTGGAATAAAACGGGCGTTTTTAGAATCTGAAATGAAATTTAAAATTTTGCCCTTTGAGTTAGATAGGAGATTAGTTAAACATTAATTTCAACAAATATAGTCTTTTTATCGATTCATCCAAATATTATTAATAATCGACTGTTCAGTATCCTTCACTTTAACTTAACCCAAATTCCTCTGTAAATAGATTGATTTTCAAATGAAATCAAGTTTATCAAATAAGTTCCATTGGCCAAATTGGAGGTACTAATACTTTGATTCCCAAAATTCATCCACTTCTTTTCAGAGGAAATCACTCGTCCACTCATATCAAAAATCTTGATTTCAAACCATCCATTTGATTCCATTTTCAAGCTAATTTCGTCTTCACCAGGATTTGGAAATAACTTTAAATTATTGAAGGTTATTTCTTCAATAGAAGCGGTTGGTGAAATATTAATATCATCAATATACAAAGCAACACCATCCACATTTTCATACGTAAACTTAAATCTAAAATCATTTACTAAATACGATGCTGAAATATTATTCACTACTGCTGTTTTCCATTGCGTACCATCAGGAATAAATGAACCTGAAGAAATTCCTGGAGCCGTGTTTAAAATAGAAGAAGTATATTGCTTTCTCACTATCCAACTATTTCCACAATCATTCGAAACAGAAAATTTTAAAAGATTTGCGCCCGGAACCGTATCACGATTGGTAAAGGCATATCTAAAACTCACTTGAACCACCGACAAGGCAGAAACATCAAATGTTCTGGAAAATAATTCATCATAATGGTCTTCTAATACATACTGTAAATCGATTCCCACAGATTTATTTCCAGATGAAGCAACACTCGAGATTTCAAATGCACTATTGTTATGAGGATTATTAATATACCAATCTGATGATGGTAAAGAAACGGTTGACTCAAATCCTTCAATCAAAGGAGCAGCAATTCCATTCGCAGGAACAACAGTGATAAAACTATTTTTAGTTTCATTCACAGTCGAACTTCCATTTCCTGCATCCAAACTCACATTATAGGCACCTGCAGTATTATAAGTAACTGTTACTACTGAATCTGTTGTTGAACTTGGTATTCCGCCTGTAAAAGTCCAATTTCTTTGTGTCACCCCGTGGTAAGAATTATCTGTAAAAACAACTGATTCTCCTTCGCAAATAATTCTATTATCGGCAATGAAATCTGCTGCACATAAATAATTGGTTCCGTCAGTTCCAGTTGCAATTAAATTCGCAGGTTGCCATAAATTATTTCTATTAGCAATCGTATCATTTAAACAGGCATGAATTCTTGCTTTTTGTCCTTCGGTAAACATTCTTGCACAATAAGCATAATCCATAAAATTTTGAACGTTGTCAACTAAACTTCCGCAGGAAGCACCATTCAAATTACACGTTTGCCAGCCAATGGTATTCGGAGTATCTAAAACGCCATCATCAAAAGCACAATTACCAGGATCCGCTACGGGTAAATAATAATATCCTGGCACATTATTCCCGCCCCAAATATGTTCAAGACTCAAATAATGCCCCAATTCATGACTGAGAACAACTGAACGAACATAATTAGAAGCTTCAATACTTCCTACAGAATTATAAGCAATTACTATTCCATCCCATTGAGGAATGGTATCTGCTGCAGGAGGAACGAGTGCATGCCCAGCTAATCCTGCTGCGTTATCAACCACATAAACATTTAAATATTTAGAAGGATCCCAATGAATTAAATCTTTTACAGCATGTCCGCCAGTATAAGTTAAATTAGAAACAATTCTATTAATTCCACTTGTACAATTTCCACTAGGATCTAATTGCGCTAGACGTAATTCTACTTCATTATCTGCAGCGACAGATTGAAAAGCAGGAATAATATCAATGGTATCTGCATTTTTTTTTCGATAATTTCTATTCACCACCTTTATTCCATCCTTAATTTGCGCATCTGAAATATTTTCTGGACCATAATTATGAATCACATGAAAAACGACAGGAATTATATAGGGTGTTGTTCTATTTTCTCTTGAAATAGTAAACTGATTTCTGAATTCTTCAGATTTCAACGCAGCGCGAATTATTCCTTGATTAAATTCTGGATGATCCAAAAATAATTGTTTGTGCATTTCATCCGTTCCGCAATGTTTATTTGTTGAATCAGATTGAGCTATTACCCATGAAGGTATAAAAAAAAGAAATAAAAACACTAATCGCATGACTTGATATTAAGTCATAAATATACTTAGTTTTTAAACCATTTCACAGAGGCATTACGAATCGTTACGAGATATAAACCATTGGTGATATCTGTAACATGAAATTGAGGGTCTACTCCATTCAAAACACCAGTCTCCACCACTTTTCCTGTCATATCTGTAATTTGATAGGGTTCGTTATAGTAGATCCCTGTAACACTAATTAAATCTGTTACAGGATTAGGATAAACATTAAAACTATGTATTTCCATTTCACGAATTGCACTTGGAGCCATTCCTTGATTTCGAACATTCGAACGAGAAGTATTTACACCCACGCGAGTCGAATTACAAGATAATCCCCAAAGATTTCTAACTCTCCAAGTTCCTAATGGAAAAGATGCTATCTGAACATCTAGAAAATCTACAGCGCTTCCAGGAATAGTATCAATTGCCACCCAGCCTGTAGAACCTGATATATCTTCTCTTAACATCACCCATTCAACAGATGGGTTAGGTTGTCCTTCGATTCCATACCAATTCCATGCAAATAATCCTGTTATTGGTTCATCACAAAAAACGGTTCTATGGTATGGACTTAAATTACTTTCTACTCCGAAAGTATCCACTAATGAAATCTTATATTTATGCGCACGAACATTTACCAATGCCGTCATGTCGTGATATTCGCTCAAGGTATCTTTGTGAATTGAATCTAATGCAATATAATTTCCTAATTGATCTTCACGATAAATAATATAAAAATCTGCATCACCGTGATTGGTTTTATCATAAAAAATAATATTGTGAGTTGAATTTGCATCAACCGTTACCATACAAATTTCAGGATTGCTTTGCGCGTTAGATTTCTCATGAAATAGAATTGTTAATACGAATAGAAATAAAATAGGTAATGTTGTTTTCATATTCATCGAGTTTGAA
>JBIPLT010000265.1:0-4237 GCA_044368255.1 Flavobacteriales bacterium | reverse complement strand
AAAAATTAAAAGGTCTTTTGTTCCCTTAAGGCAGGAGATAATTAATCATAAAGTTTATTCAGCTATTAAAGATATCGACGACCTAAAAGTTTTTATGCAATTTCATGTTTACGCTGTTTGGGACTTTATGTCATTGTTAAAAACGCTACAAAGCAACTTGACTTGCACATCAGTTCCTTGGTTTCCTAAAGGAACAGCAGACACAAGATATCTTATTAACGAAATTGTTGTAGGTGAAGAGTCGGATATAGATCTAAATGGCATCCGAAAAAGTCATTTTGAATTGTATTTAGATGCGATGAAACAATGCGGTGCCGACACTTCTAAAATTGAAATTTTTACCGATGTATTAAAAAATACGGGCAATTTTGAAGCCGCTTATCTAGCTTCAGAAACTCCAAAGGAAGCAAAAGATTTTGTTGACTTTACTTTCAAAATTATTGGAAGCGGTAAAGATTATTTGCAATCAGCTATTTTTACTTTTGGACGCGAAGACCTAATACCAGGAATGTTTATCTCACTAATAAACGAAATGCACAAAAACTTTCCTAACGACATTTCTTTTTTTAAATATTATATCGAACGACACATTGAAATAGATGGTGGCCACCATAGCCATCTTGCTCTACAAATGATAGCCAATCTTTGTAAAGACAATGAACAACATTGGAAGGAAGTAGAAGACGCAGTTATCCATTCATTAAAACAAAGAATTGAATTGTGGAATGGTGTGTATAGACAGTTGACAGAAAGAACAACTGCCTAAAAGTACAACTCCATTTAATATTGCATTTAGCATCGCATTTTAGTTAAGCAAGAGATTTTTTTCTAAATTGCGTATAAAATTTTTAGAAGTTATTTGCAACCCTAAAGCGATACGCAGAATATATTTACAATTGATATGAAAAAAATAGATCAGAAAAGCATTGAAAAAGCTTACAGATTGTTTGAAACAGGCGACATTGATAAAATTGAAACAGGAACAAGCAAAGGGTTACAAGAAATACACAGTTATTTGTTTGATGGCCTTTACGAATTTGCTGGAAAGATTCGAATACAAAATATCTCAAAGGGCGGTTTTAGATTTGCTACTGCTTTGTATTTGAAAGAGGTTTTATCTAAAGTGGAACAAATGCCAGAAAATACTTTTGAAGAAATAATCTCAAAGTATGTTGAAATGAATATCGCTCATCCATTTATAGAAGGAAACGGAAGAACTATGCGAATATGGTTGGATATGATTCTTAAAAAGAGACTGAAGAAATTAGTAAACTGGCAATTTGTAGACAAAATACTTTATTTACAAGCAATGGAACGAAGCCCCATTAATGATCTTGAATTACGTATTCTTCTCAAGGATAACTTAACTGATGACATAAACAATCGAGAAATTATATTTAAGGGTATTGATCAATCTTATTACTATGAGGGATATGAAAAATGAAGTGACGATGATCAAACTTGATATTTTAAACACTGTGAAATTTAAAAGGGCGCACATTACAGCGTGAAAGCGCCATAATGTAAATGACGATTAAATTGACTAAAAATTTAAATACTGGAAAGGTATGCTAGAACAGGTTAACGACGTTTGTATACTTAGACTCAAAATTTGAAAAGCACAGTAGATAACAGCAAGCAAGCGTCTATTTTTTGCGAGTTAGCGTCAAATGTTTAATTTAGTAAATCAAAAAACGGCACCTTACAACATTAAAAATGATGAAATACATATTAATTTTACTTTTACTCCACTTATACGCCAATTCTAACATGAAAGAAATTTATAATTTCTCCACTCAATCTAAAAGCAATGAATGGCGTATAGTCAACGATGGTGTTATGGGAGGCATATCCGAAAGTTCCTTAAAGATTACCGATGACGGACATGGACAATTTTCAGGTCACGTTTCATTGGAGAACTACGGAGGATTTGCCTCGATGCAATTGAACACAACAATTAATATAGCCGAAGAAAAGACATTCATTGTTTTGCGCGTAAAAGGAGATGGTAAGAACTATGAGTTTCGATTAAAGGGAGATCTTTCGCAGTCTGAGTCATATGTGCACCAATTTAGCACTTCAGGAGAATGGGAAAACATTAAGTTAAAAATCAGTGAATTTTATCCTCAGTTTCGAGGGCGCAAATTGAACAGCCCTAATTTTCATTTTGAAAGCATCGCGCAATTGAGCTTTTTGATTGCTAACAAGCAAGAAGAAGACTTTGAATTGTTGATTGATTGGATAGCTTTGGAGTGAATTCAAACTTGGTAGTGGCTATTTTGAAGGAGAGTAAAGTATATACGACAAGAAGGCCGACCTGATAACAGGCGTTTGGCAAAAAAGCGGGTTTAGTGCATGCATAAAGTTTAGTGCTTTGAAATTCGTTTTTTCGCCAAGTTTCAAATCGTTATAATCAATTTTAAGAGACGATATAAAAAATATGAATAGACTCATAATAATCCTACTATTTTCACCAATGACACTATTTGCACAAAAAAGTGATAGAGGTAATTGGTTAATATATTTTGGAGATAAAAAAATCAACGATAAATTTAACTGGCATCACGAATGTCAATATCGAAACTTCAATTTCATTGGAGATACTGAACAGTTACTTTTAAGAACAGGAATTGGATATAATCTTTCTGAGAAAAACAATAATATCCTTTTAGGGTATGGTTTTATTTATAGTGAACTATACATCGAAAATACGAATAGAAAAGCCAGTAAGAGCGAACACCGCGTTTTCCAACAATTTATAACTCGACAAGCATTCGGTCGATTATTTTTACAGCATCGCTATCGATTTGAGCAACGTATTTTTGAAAATGAATTCAAACTTAGATTAAGATATTTTCTTGCCCTAAATATTGCGCTCAATAATAAAGAGCTAACGAATAACACCTTTTATTTATCTGCCTACAATGAGATATTTGTAAATACAGAACAAAATTATTTCGACAGAAACAGACTTTATGCTGGAATTGGTTATAAATTTTCTAAAAATACTAGATTCGAAATTGGCTTTATGAATCAAACAACAAATACGGCTTCAAGAGGTCAACTAAATATTTTAACATTCGTAAATTTTTAATAAATAGAAACTGCCACAATGATTCATTTGTAAATTGTTTCACCAAGCATATGACCAAGAATGGGTTCACATTTCTCCTTACAACAAGCATAATATTCTTTGTGTTTCCAGGTATCCGATTTGGGTGATTGTCCCCACCAGAATTCAGCCATTGCAAGTGGTTGCATATTATTTTGAAAAGCGTATTGTACTAATTTCGGACCGGCACATTCGCCAGCTCCTACGGGTGGATTTTTATATCCTGCATTCTCAAAAATTTCTCTTAAGCTTTTTTCTTCTCTGTTTTGATTCAGGAAATGATAATGATCAAATATTTTATTTTGTAAGGCAGAGGAGTGGTTTTTTCTTTTTTGCTTGAGTTTTTCTATTTCTTTCTCGTAGCCTTCTCTTTTTTCATCTTCTGCTTTTTTTATTTCGTTGATGATGTTGGTTAATTCTACCATTCCCACATTCACAAAACTATTTTCGTATAAACTATCAAATACAGGCGGAACGAATTTTGGAAGATGATTGGTTCCGGCCATTTTTCCCGAGAAAGCTGCCAAATATCCTATTTCATTCTTTTCATTTTTAGCAATCAAAACGCCAAACATTTTTCCGATAATCATTCCTTGTTGATTTTTAGCTAAACCAAAATTATGATGCCAATCGGTTTGAGTTTTTAAATATTCTTGAACTTGTTTTGCGGCTAAAACACAAAGTGGATGTGGAATGCCGTTTTCCATTAAGTGAAAATGAGTAGGAATAGAAATTTCTTCTAAAGGTAAATCTAAAGCAGTAAATAAAGTTGGAGATGAATTCATTTAATAGAAAAATTGATGGAAGATGATAAATGTGTTCAATAATATGATCATCGAAAATTTAAATTGGTTAGATCATTTACTCCATTAAACCGTGGGTTCAACATAAACCCAAGTTCCTTTCTCATATTTATAATAAATCAACATGTGTTTGAACGCATCAACAATTACTTTCTTTTTTACATCATCTGTCATATCTACTTTCATAACAGCAGCCATATCCATTTGATAACCTACACCTGCCATTGAAGCAGCAGAATTAATAATTCCACCTTCAACACCAGTAGCTGTTCCAAGTGCATTAGCAGCCATTCCAGTGGAAGCACCTGCAGCCATCATTTTG
>JBIPLT010000394.1:0-13253 GCA_044368255.1 Flavobacteriales bacterium | reverse complement strand
CTTGTTTGGGGTCCAGCGGGTGCCCTTGGATAGCTTCCTTGGCACGGAGCGTCCTGTCGTACACTAGGTCCTTGGCCGCCTGCATGTTGCCATTGGGGGTTGCCCAGAAACCTAGGTATCGCACCGACTCCGACTCTGGGGTGATGGGAAGAGACTCTCCGTGATACTTTAGTTCCTCTATAATCTCCCTGTTGGCTTCGATGCCATCCACCGTCATCTGCTTTGTTTTCATGGCATTCACCGGAATCCCGCTCCATTTCTCGAACTCCTGGATTGCATCTAGCAGGGCTTGCATACCTTCCCTGTCCTGTGCTAACAGCGTCATGTCATCTGCGAAGAGGACGTGGTTGAACGGGTGAGTCCCCGGCAGGCCATGATGGATCCACTTTTTCCTCCCGATGTCTGAGAGGTAACGGGACAGGGCATTAATGAAAAGGGAGAAGAGGAGAGGGGACAGGACACTTCCTTGGGCTACTCCTGTATCAAATGTGATTTTGGCGCTGCCCATACCTCTCTCCGGCAATCTCACCGTCGTGTGTTTGTACAGGGACTTCAAAAGATCGATATCTGGAATCCCGTACGCTTCCAGGATTGCCCAAAGCGATGCTTGGCTCATTGAATTAAAGGCACTCTTAAAGTCTATGTCTACTCGGAGGAATCTGCTTTTGAGACGTTGTGCTTCCCTGGTAAGGCCGTACAGTTTGCAAGCATTGATGTCAGTGCTTTTGTTTTGGCGGAAGCCGCCCTGTGCCTGCGTCAGAATCCGTTCGTGCTCGACCATTTCCGTTAATCTCTCGTTGACAATATACGCCAGCAACTGATTCATCGAGTTAAGTAACACCACCGGTCTCCAGTGTGACGGTTGATCTGCCATCGGACCACCCTTGTGTAGAAGGGATAAAATGCCCGTCATATCTTCTTCCGTGACCTCCGTTACCATCTCTCCTGTTGCAAGAATTTCATTGAGCCACTGCTGTATTACTTTAAATTGTTCCGGCGGCATCGTTTTAATGAGCTCCGCCTGGAACGAGTCCGGCCCTGGGGCCTTGTTATGTTTAAGGTAATGGTCCGCAATCTTTTGCATTTCCGAGTCCTTAATAGGGCCTTTGAGACCCTTGTCCAGGAGTTCGGGGTTCCGTACCTTACAGTCCTTAAGGGCCTCTTTTAAGAATGGCCAATCGTTGACTTTGTCCTTGTTGTGTCGAAAATTCTGAAAGCTCCAGCATTGGGCGCAGAAGCAGTCCATATATCTTTCCTGTAATATTCCACTCTGCTCCTGTGCCCGGCTGCCGTGGGGGTCCTCCCTCTGCCTTACACCCGAGATCACAACAGCTTGCTTGTTCTCGCAATGTGGGCAGCTAGCCACGGGTGCCAGACCCGTTTTTTCGTAAACTTGCTCCAGCACTGCATCCCGGTTGGAGTCCTCCCATGGATTTGATTTACGCAGAAGGCCCCTCTCAAGAACGTTAGACTCCCCCCATTCTGTGCTCCTCTGTAAGAGATCTCGCAGTAGTATCAAGCTGCTCGTACGTACCTCCGTAGTTCGTTTCCACTGCTCTAGTACATGAAGCTGTGGGGCGACAGTGATGTCCACTGACACTTCAGGGTTAGCGCTTATCTGTCTCTCCCCGTCCCACGGATGTGGGTGGTCGGCTGAGGTGATGAGTTCCTGGATGTAGAATCCTATTACCGTGTCCTGATGGATCTCCTCTAATGTCCTCTTGGTGCTATTTTCCGCCGCAAAGTTCGCCTGGCCATTGGCCTCTTTGAATTCCTGTTCAGCCCGTTTGACGTCTTTCCACTTGTTGGCCCTTAGTTGCTTCGTCGTGATGTCCTCCAAAACCTGCTTTTTCCAAGAGAGGCATGACTCTACTGTTTGCCGCCATGGGCCTATTTTCACTGCCTCCAGCATCAGATCCTCGGGGATGGGCCGGTCTTCACCGATGTCCATTATGTGAAAGCTCTCCCGCGCTGCCAAAGATAGTTTCTTTTGAAGAGTCGGTTTGTCTAGGGCACATTGCAGGGATCCAATGTGCAGTATCAGCTCCCTCTGTTCGGCGTTGTGGTGCATAGGGAGTTTCACCACCGCGTTTTTCGCCGACGGTACCTTCAAGCGCTTGCGGAATGCCTCTTGGCGCGCTTTCAGCAGGGAGACTACCCCCTGTCTTGATGACGTGTCCGGATCTGCGAGAATGCTCTCTGCTATCGGTGTGCATTCATCATTGACCTCCTTGACCACCTTGAGCATCTGTGCGATTTTGAATCGCTTGCCGCTGTTCGGGTTGCCGAGTTTCGGCGTTGGTCTGGGCGTGTGTTGGATGCCTGCCCATAGGGAGTCCCCAATAGCGAACCCTACTCGCGCATGGTCGTGTATCGTGCTTATCCAGTCGACGTAGCCCTCGACTACCTCTTCCTCCAGGTGGTACGTAATCGCAAAGTCTAGCTTAGCTTCCCGGCTTCGTATACCACCAAAGGGATTCCTCCATGAGGCCTGGGCCGGAGGTACAAGTGTACCGTTCGTCTTCCCCACAAAATCGGCAAAGGCTTCGTCAGCTATGGTCGTCAAGTTCTGCGGATGAGGTGGGGCATAATTCGCTCGCCCGTCCTTGATGCTGGCATTAAAATCTCCTACCAGTATGCATGGTTCGTGCTCTGCGTTGATCGCCCGGGTCAAGGCCTCGTATATTCGCTTCTGCATTTCCGGATGATTTGCAGTGGTCTGGTACACATTCACGATGTTGACCATTTTTCCGGGCAATGTTCTTGCTTTGATCCATAAGATCCTGCCTTTCCCCAGTCTCACCTTACGTTCCTTTGCGTTCCTCCATTCATGGATTCTACAGTGTGGTATATCGAAGGCTCTTTTGTTCAAGAGCGTGAGACTTGCCAGGCCGGATGCCCCCCATCCTGCGTAGTTTTGCTTTCTGAAGTCGTCCGGAGCGAAGGAGCCATGATCCGAGAAGACTTGGTAGTCTGGGTTGATGTCTCCTATGGACTTCCGTACACTCCTGATGTCCCGTCCGTGAATCAGAATATCTTGGAAACATGCTACCTGGGGTCCCATGGCCAATGTATCTGCAATTACGTGCATGGCTCTGAAGATGCCCGATGGGCCCAGGTTCTGTGTCGTTACCGTTACCGTTTTTCTGACGTTTTTGTCGCCTGTGGTCATATTGAGCCGATGGATCCACTCGCGTAGTGCCATTGACTCCGCCTCTCCTGCCACGATGTTTCTTACGATTTTCCGTCCCTCAGTCGCCAGCGTGTCATACCCGCTTCTCTGCAGCGCATCAAAGTACACGTTCGTAGTTAGGCGGCCCTCGGGATCATGCGTCAACGTGTGCATGAGCTTGAGGGTTTCTTGCGTGTTGGCCGATCCTGGGCGAGACTGGTTTTGAGAATTGGGGCCCACTCCCTCGTACCATTCTGGATAGGTCCTTGTTAGTTCCTCCAAACTTGACTCAATGAGGTCTTGCCAAGCCGGTAGGTCTCTTTGTCTCCGTGACTGGGTCTCCGTAGGAGCTTGTGGGGCTGTTCGATGGTCGTCCGCCTGTGACGTGTCTGCCGACATTTCCGATGTGCCGTCATCTTCCTGAGGAATATCTTCCCATGGATCATCTCTCTCCTCACATCTGTTGGCGATCGTTCGAACGTTCGGTGGCCTCGCCTTCCAGGGGGCTGCTTTCATCTTTTCCAGTACCGCTAGGGAAACATCATCTCCCTTTCTGATGAGCGACATCAATTTGTCCACCTCCGTGTGTTTCCCTCTCAAGGTCCACCTTCGTAATTTCCTGTCATACATTCCCAAAGGTATGTCTTGACGACAGTGACCCCTTGTGGTGCGTCTGGCTGAAACTCTGGTGACCGTACAGGCGGTGTGGGCCAGTGTATTTCTCAGAGGGCACCATTTATGTGCGCAGCCCCTCTCTCCATTCGGGATGTCATTACCCATATGCATGGCCAGTAGGACCCCTACCAGAATGTCCTGTTCCATCGGTATATGTGGGCGGTAGTTCACAGTAATCATGCCTTCGAGTCTCTTCGCTGTAGTATTGTTGTGGGCTATATAACTCACACATTCCACATCCTGGATCTCGAAGTTGGCATTGTCCGGCCAGCATACTTTTTGCAGCTTGTTGAGCATCGCACAAGTGTCTAGTCTCATGGTCGTCCTGTCAACGTGCAGCAATCTTTTCCTTTGCGTCTGCCGGAACCGTATACTGATGGAGCTGTCCTCCTCCCACGAGCATTGTCCTAGGACCGGGTCCATATTGGCATGTATTCCACATCGCTGGAGCCACTGGGGAGCTGCTCGTAGAATCCTAGCTGCCTCCTCTGTGAGTGTCTCGTCTTCTGCCAGCATCATGTTGAGTGATACCCAGGTGTCTACTTTTTCCGTCGCCGGTAGGCCTACCCTCACCACCCGGCGGGGTGTCTTCGCCGGCTTCCTGGGGGGTGTCATTGTATTCTCCAATCCCTCAGTCTCGTACAGTTTGTCTACCCCCGCGATCGACGTTACCGCTGCCAGTGTGTCTCTCGACTGTTTCTGTACTAGTGGAGAGCCGCTCTGTAAGGTGATGTGCCCCCGATGCCACTTCTGGTTTTTGCTACCCCAGATGGTAGGCAAATGTGCAGGTCCGTCTGGGGAGGATATGGCGACTGATTCTGGTAGCCAGTCATCCAGATGATGGGCATCTCGCGATGAGGAGCAGAGAAGTATCCACGCCATAAATTGTGCCTCCGATGCTCCTAACGCGGTCCATATGTTCGTCAAGAGGGGAAGCCGTTTCCTGTCGATTTGGCTGTTCGGCTTGAGTTCCGCTTGGTGGACGGTGTCCACCTCGTCGTTCAGAATTGTAAACGTGGCCGGTCCCATGAACCCATCTATGCATGCTTCGCCTTGCATGAAGTCATTCAGTCGCATGTCCGGTATGACTAGTACCGTCAGGGCTGACGTTTCCAGTTGAAGCTTCCTACTATATTTTAATTCGAATTTGGCCAGGTCCTCCCGAAGGATTTGCAGCCCCATCCCTCTAAGTTTAGAGATGATGTCGTCCTTCGTGCGCGCCCTAAGATTACTGACATATAGGCGCACACTTTGACTGTTTCGGAGTCGGACTTGTTCCGGGCCCCTAGCCCTGTTCCGTACTCTGTCAAGAAATGGGCCTACCTGTTGCTGTAGAAACCATTCTTTCCCCTCCTCAAGCAGTTGCTCGGGGGGGGTTGGAGTGAGGTTCTCCTCCTTGTGTTCTTCCAGTTCATCGAACCCACGGAGGTCTCTGCTGAGGCGCCTACCCTTGGCGCGTTGTATATCCCGTTCCTCATCTTGTGATGTAGCTCTAGACCCTAGGCGTTCCGAAAGCCAGTCGACCAGTCTCGTTAGCTGGATCGTCGTGTCTTGTCGCCGGATGTCCGTAGGATTCTGTCGGAGCGGGCTGTATGGCAGAGGCTTCCTCACCGGTCCTAGAGGCGGTGGGGGGGTCACGACCCGTCGACCGTCAGATGTTCCCGTGACCAGGTTAGGGTCCGGCCGTGAGAATTCTATGTCCCTCTCTCCCTGTTTCCATATGACAAAGTCGCGGTTCTTTATGAACGATATGAATTGTCCTGGGCCAATCCACTCCCGTATCTTCACCGGGTCTAGGGCTGCTAATATGCGACATGGCGTTCGTTTGTTCCGTCCTGAGAGCCATTGTTCTAGCGCCCCCGCCGTGGTCCAGGTCTTTGGCGTCAGTTTCCGCCTCAGCGCTTTTTGAAACTGGAGTAGCCCTGCCTGTTTCTCTGCTGCCGCAGTTGCTCGTTCAGTCGCCCAACTGACATGCATCGGGTCTGGATTCTGCGGCCCCTCCGTGGTTCTGGTTGTCGATGTCGCTAAGCACATCAGTCCATCCCCGCCGTCCTTCTCGTTAGCCTCTCTTCTGCCGTCTGGGTTCTCCCCCTCTTCCACCTCTTCCTCTATGTCCATGGTCGCCGAGACTACCAACGGCAGCTCTACCATTTGAAGTTGTTGTGGTCCTGTCTTACACTCTATTGTCGCGGCTGCCCTTTCGGTTGCCCCACTATTACGTCGATGGTCATGGCTTCTCGCCCCCTCTACGTCACCGATCACCGAGGTTGCTACCGGCTCGCTATTATTTCCCTGCTCATTGCCTCCCGAGTCTGGGCTCTCTACGTCGACCACTGTGTCCATTTCCTCCAAACCGACGCTCTTGTCTTGTTGGAAGATGGGATTATAGTGGCCTGCTCCGCCATGTTGGTGTACGTAGTGGGCAATGGTAATAGTGCGGAGGTCCTGAGCGTCCGATGCAAGTGAGTTCAGGGTACCTGGGGCCTCCTCGAGGTTGGGGGGGGTCCCTGGGTAGGTGAGAGCCATGATGGTCGTTTTGGTGGAATTCAGTTTGAGGATCCGTATGTTGATCTGCAGTGTCCTTGCTGCCGCTCGTATAGTCAGTTCATCTCCCTGAGCTGTCTCGGATCTCATACGTCCGCAGTAGCTATCCAAGTCTAGGTCCAGGGCACTGTCTAACGCGTCTCCCTCCTTTTCATCTGCCGGTACCTCCTCTATCATCGAGTCTGTCCCGTTGTCCGCCGCTCTTTGGTCGTTTACCATTAGTGTAGACGTTTTCTTTCCAAAGGAGTTCTCGAATGATGACCTGTGCTCCAGTATGTGATCCAATGCCAGTTTACGTATCATGTTTGCCGTTGTCTTGTATCGGGATTCGAGGTCTGTGGGGGTTTCAGGTGAGTAAATATCCGCCTGTTTGGCCATGTGTCTCGCTATCGATAAAAATAGACAGTTGCCAAAGGCTTCAACCTCTTCCTCTCGCAATCCATGTTCCTGCAAGTGGTCCTGAAAAACTCGAGTCTCTAGTTTTTGTTTGGCCTCCTCTTGCAGTTGTTGATCCCTATTGAAGGGTCCTGGCCTTACCTTTTCAAGGTCGCTCTCCTCCGTGGCAGGATCTCGGAGCGCACGTTCTAGCAGTTCCCGATGCAGTGAATGGTCTTGAGTCTCCGGCATGTTACTGGGAGCAGAGGATTGCTGAGTATCTGCCAACTCTCGTACTGCTTTCCCCAGGGTATTATTCCCTGTGGTGGGCGTTACCGATCCGGAGTCGTCCATTTCCCCAGGGCTCCTATCCTCTTGTCCATCGTCCGGTATAATGATAGTTTCTGCTTCCACTACGCCGTCCGGGCGTGTGTACACCAGGATAGTCGCTTCCTGATCCAACACCTCCTTCTCTTGGACCCATCTGACGGTGTCGTCGTCCAATAGAGCCCAGTGCGGACCTCCAGCTGGTTTTAGGAAAGTGATGTAGTGTCCTTTCTTTGAGTCCCCTTGATGGACAACCACCGCCTGGAGCTCATATTCCGTTCCCTTACTTCCACACCTCGCTCTGAATTGACACTCGCGCTCCAGTTTCAGCAGGAATTGCATTGCTGTCGTGTTTTTCCGTCCCGACAGGTTTGTTCTATCGATCTGGAAGATGATCGTGTTGCTATCCCCGACAGCGCTTGGGCTCGGTGGCGTGAATGCTATAGTCCGAAGGCTGAGCAGCAGTGTCTTCGCGGGGCGACACGACAGTGTAGTGGGCAATTTGCACTCCGGCTTTGCTGCTCGTATCTGACCCAAAAAACGTGACAGAAGCTCCCCTGCATCTTCTGGCATTGAAGTGTTTAAAGTGGGGTCCAGGTTTTGGAGGTCCAAAGGGCCATTGCCCGTTGTATATCTGTGAAGGGCTACTGCTAGGAACGTCGCGGGTTGCGGTAACGGCTCCTGTAAGATGCGAGTCAGGGGCGCTATGTGGAAGCATAGCTGAAGGGCTGTAGCTGTAGAACAGCTACATCCCATGTTTCTGATTCCTCTAGGTAGGGCGTCAAGTGGTGGTTGCCATATCTGTGCCGTGGTAGGAGCCGCATCCCGCATTCCTGCGCTCTTGTGTTTTCGGGCTTGTTGTTCCCTCGCTGTCCTGATAATCGCCGGAGGGGGTACCTTCCAGGAAGCTTTAGTCGATTTCATCCTAGCGGGTTCTACCCATCCTCCCTTTCGCTTGCTACCCGTTGGACAGCTGGCACAGTCCTTCACCAGGAGGGTCCAGCGGTCCATGCTGCTGGAGTTCGTTTCCAGAGCCTCATCGTCCTTCATTGGATCGAACGTGTTGTTTCCAATGCCATACCCAATCATCGTCTGCGCGATCCAGTTGCGGAAGCTTGGCATATCGGCCTGGCTGAATCCAAAGGGACGGTTGGTGGAGAGGTACATCGCATATGCGATAACAAAAACTCCACAGTCGACTCCCACGTCCTTTCCGTAGCCCTGCTGCGGTGTCTGTTGGCCCCGTATCGCTTCCCAGTCTTTTACGTCAAAGGGAATGTCCCGAGCTCGGTGTTCTTGCGTCAACCACGCCATAAGATGCTCATGTATTTCTGGGTGAGCTGGCCGAGTAATATCCCCCTCGATGGAATCATATACCACCGTCTTTTTCTCCTTGAAGTCAATGACAGCAAGGATCCAGTGATCCCTTGCCCGAACGTGGACCGGGATTATCATAAGGTCATATTGTTGGAGAAGTTTAAATTTCGCAGTCCAGCTTTTGACATTATCATGCGAGAATACACCCTCCGATGTCATCCTGGAGTACCAGAATGTACTTGCAAAGTAACATCTAGGCAATTGCTGATTGGGTTGTGGGGGTGATGGTTTCTTGCCAAACCTCCCGTTTACCTGGCCGGCCCACCATCGCATCATCCACTCGATGTTCCCGTCATTGAGCTTGGTGCCTACCTGCAGTCTCTCAAAGTCCTGTCCGGTTATGTTCACGTCGTATGCTGACACTATGATGGTAAATTGGTTATACTTCGGTGGGGATAGCAGCGCCAGGGTCTTGCTGACATAGTTCTTTTCCGCGATATTCTTGGCTATTTCAGCCGGAGTCAACGATTGGGCCCCCTGTCCCACGTTGGATTTTCTCCGGCGTTCGTCGCTCAAGGACTTAGTGTGCCTACCTTCCTTGGTTTCCGAGTCCCTGTTCTCGTGGACCCCACTCGTGGCAGTATTCTTTTCCCTCTCCGCCTCTAGAGGGATATCCGATTCACCGACTTTCTGCTCCTCTACTGTCTGATCCCGAGTGGTCGCTTCTGGTGAGTCCTTAGCGTTCTGCTCTGAGTTCTCTGTCGTCATCGCAGTGCTGTGCCCTTTCCCCTCCGATTTTTCTGCGAGGTGCTCGGTCCTTTCTGTCCCATCCTGCGTATGCATGGTCACCCCACTCACATAATCATCAGTTCTTATGCCGCGTTCCAATTGGCCCGACGCTTCCGTGTCTTCTAGGTTCTTCACCAAGGTTTCATTGTGATTCTGTCGCTTGCGAGATCTTGTCGCGGTGCCCGCTACGTTGCCCTGTAGCCTTCCTTCCTTCATACAGTCTTGTTGCTCTGTGTCCTCCTCACTATCTCCCGGATCAATTCGTGGGTTCAGTTTACTGTTACGCCAGCTCGGAGCATTATCAGTCGTCATGCTTGCATCGCCTGCCGCATCCGGTTGATCTCCCTTCTCCATCCTCTGCATGGGGTCAGTTCCTGTTTGAAGATATCGATCTTCACTCGGTATATCGAGACCCCCAGGAGGATCCGTCTCCAGGTCTAACCCAATTCTTCTAGTAATTTCTCGGTTTACAGCGTGCAGTCCACTTTTCGGTGCCCCGTCGACTTTTACCCTGTTGAGCTGCAGGTCCAAGTCCTCATTCCTTGGCATGTTGGTAGTATCCGCCTCCGTGTTCATGGTCATCGTCTCTCTTACCCTCCCCTTACCATCTCGATCCTGGTCCTCTTGACCAGTGTCAGAGCCAATGGCCTGAGGCAGGTGCTCGTCCTTGGTTGGGTTCATATCGTTGTCGAGCCCCTGGTACGGATAATCAACCGGTGCTTTTGGTGCGTCCCAAGTATGCTGCCCCGAGTTCTCTGTAGTCATCACAGTGCTTTGTCCTCGCCCCTCCGCTTCTTCTGCGAGGTGTTCGAGCCTTCCTGTCGCATCCTGCATGTGCGTGGCTCCCCCGTTCGCATGGTCGCCCGTCCTGATGTAGCGTTTCGGTTGGACCGGCACTTGCGTGCCTCCCCTGTCATTCACCGAGATTTGTCGCCTGCGATCTTCTGCAGAGGTATCCCTGGCTTCCTTCGTTGCATCGTCGGCATGCTTCCCTGATCGGCCAGCTGCACCCAGCCTGTCCGGTATGTCCTGCGGCACTGGGGGCCTGGGTCTTTTACAGGCGGGTCCGAGGTCTCGTGTCCCCTGATCGTTCCCCTGATCGTTCCCCTGTCGCTTATCCGGTTGATGAAACCTCAGTCGGGCCTTCTTCGGTGATTGCTCTGGCTCTGATGTCTTGCTGCCCTGATGACCGATTGGTTCCATCCTCTTAATCCGCATTGGCCCGCCGCTTCGCGTCACGCATGCCTTCTGGCATTGACAACAGTAGCAATGAAAAATTTCACCCCAGGTGTCCTTGATTGCATCATCTCCCGAGTAGGAGATGAAGATCTGTTCCCCTTGATTAATGTGCCTGGTGGCGACTATGCCCACCCCCATGCACTGGTCCTCCTCGTCGTTTCCAGACGTCTGAAATATCAGGGTTAAGCATGCGTTGACAGACGTTCGGCAATCAACCCGCTTACAGCACGAGTGTTGGGCCATGTGGCCGTGTCCATGTAGAATCGAGGGGTTCGAGAGGGCTTGTCTAAGCTCTGCTGGGGGGCCCCTTGTGAGCAAGACGGCCTTGTCTGGCTGTGGAACGATCCAAAAGTGATCTGTGGATGTGCCCATCGGGGCCTTCACCGTATATTGGCATTTATCCCGTGAGTGTGACTTTTGGATCTGGTCATAAAGAACCCCGAGCTGTGCACCCTCCAGCTTCGAGGCTCTAATGATTGACGCCTCTCCGAACGCGGCGAGAAACGTATCTTTCGGGACCTCTTGCGTGGCCTTAAGGTATGTTGCTGCTGGGTCCTGTGCCAATCCCCTTGCGACCTCTGTCGGGCCATTTGCTCCTGTTCGCATCCATTCTGGTACCTGGTTAGGGCATGGGTCTCCCATGCCGGTGTACAAGCAGCCACCTTGGCAAAATAGTCCTCGTTGTAATAGGGGGCGCGTGTTGCATTTTGTGCTCCGGTGGTGAAGATTCTTGAGGTCATCCTCAGAAATGGGTCCTGTTGTCGATAGGAGCCGATCCATTTCTTTCTGGAGAGGGTGTTGCTGCGACCACATCCTTTGGCGAAGCTTGCGCAGCTCCGCCCTGATCCGTGCCTGTCGGCCCTCCTCTTGTTGGCCCATGTGATTCACCGGCTCTCTCTGTCGGATGGTGCACAGCTCCTTGGTGACGTCAAGTTTAGCTGGTGCCCTTGAGGACCTCCTCATGCCCCCTCTTAGACGGGTTTTCAGCAAAATCTGCTGTCTATGGTCACTGCTCACCTTGTCCGAGTCCTCAAGTGGAGTGCCGTTCACCATCAGGTATAGGTCCGAATACGTGCCATAATGCGCGCTGATGTGTCGCGTTAGTTCCCCCGCTGTCATAACGGTATCATAACGGGTTACAACTCGTATTTCAGGCTCTTGAAGAGAATGGACTCGGAAGGATTTGAGAGGGATAATAAATGAAGTTTCTTCTATCGTGGTCCCATTCTCGTAGATCGCTCCCGTTTCCCAAGGCTTCCTGGTCCACCTTGCTGGTGGAGTAGCAGCATATCTGTCTAAGGGAGACCGATGTGACGGTGACATGTCCTCTCGACATGGTCGTAGTCTCACGTCCATTCGACGGCGATGGGATCTCCTTTTCAACAAGTATTTCCACCGTTTGCTCAGGAGCATCTTCGAGGCGTGTGCGTGGCATACCATATTCCTCCAAGACAGCCTCATGTGGAGGTGTGCTGGGGACATGCTCGACTTGACAAAGTGAACGGGGGCTACCTGCTCCAACTGTGTTCCTCTAGCATGAATGAACGTGCAGTCACCCTCCTCTTTTGTGCACGATCTAACATCGTCTCGATCGTCTTTACCCATTGTCTGGTGCTTCCCTCGAATTATGCCGGCCTCCAAGTGATTCTGGAATTTTTCCAGGAGAGAAAGCCATACCCTGCTGGCACCTAGGGGATGTTCTATCCGATGCTGGTGAAAAATATATTGAGTGGGCTTAAAGTTCTGAAATGCTTGTTCCAGTACCCGATAGATTGCCTTTTCCCACAGAATGATCTCTCCCGGGCAGTTTGTTACCATCCAATTGTTCCGCTCCAG
Organism: Flavobacteriales bacterium; assembly: GCA_044368255.1. Taxonomy (GTDB): domain Bacteria; phylum Bacteroidota; class Bacteroidia; order Flavobacteriales_D; family UBA2798; genus CAMBFX01. The sequence goes on along the minus strand of JBIPLT010000394.1, from coordinate 979 downwards.
GTCGATCCGTGGTTGTGGCGAGCTAGTCATGTTGATGCGGTATAGGATGTAGCGTTGCCGTCCCCCCAGTTGCTGCACAAGCCAGTCGTAGAGCGGCAGAAAGTCCTCATATCTTTCTACTTTTGGTGTCTCCTTCGGGATCATTCCAGTATTGCACCAACCTTTGTGTCGATCCTCTGTGATCTGGGCCCTTTTCCGGTAACGATCATGTTCGACACGGGCTCCTGCTCTGCCCTCTTCCCATATCGCAAGAATCCGCCGGAACCAAGGGCGGTTGGTGTGCACGACACCAGTAGAAGGTCTTTGCCGAGATTTATTACACTGTCCTATAAATCTCATGGGCTCCTGGGGTATATTGTACCCAATCTGTTTGTGTATGTCTTGGCAGGGACGAGTAAAGGCGAAGCCATCACCCGCCACCTGTCGTGTATGTGTGTATGTATGTCGTTTGTGGTGCCCTTTAGCCGATCCTTTCCTTCTGTGGTGTGGGTGGCTATGTATGTTTGCCATTAGTATGTTCTGTTTGGGTTGTCCCTGCACAAGGGGGGGGGTGAGGCCGTGGCCCTCGTCCGCTTGTTCTATCCCTGTATCCGCTACTGGAGGCCCATGAGTTGGGGTCCCTAGCGGATGTTGGGAGGATTGTGTGTGTGTTGTGAGAGGTGTGTTTGTATGTGTGAATGGTGATGATGTGCGCTGCGTCCTCAGGGAGAGGGCAGCCTTGAGCATTGCGCTTAGTACCCTGGCCATGTATGTTGCCTTATTATTATTGCTATTATTTTTTATTATGTCTAATGCCCTGGCCTTTATGCATTGTCTTATTATTACTATTATTATATTTCCTTCTTTCTTTTCTTTTCTACTATTGTTCTTAATTATCCTTTTTTTTCTGTGGCCTGTCCTTGGAGTACCCAGGAGGTTGTTCGCTCCTGGGCCTCTCGGCCCGATGGCCCTCATCATGTTCCGGGGGGGAGCCCTCCTG
>JBIPLT010000264.1:0-4253 GCA_044368255.1 Flavobacteriales bacterium | reverse complement strand
TTGGGATATATGTTTGTTTGGAGCGGAAGCATTTGGTTAGGAATTGTGGCTCATTTATTCAATAATATTTTAAGCATTATCATTATTAATGCAGTTATTAATGGAAATTTAGATTCAGGTTATGATATGTTGGGCGCGCGACCAGAAGATATGATGTATTTAATTCCTTCTATCATTTTAGTAGGAATGGGATTAATTTATCTCTATAAAAAACGCAACACTAGTTACCGTCATTTCATTGACGAACATATTGCCGAAGAAAAGGCGAAGTATACGGATGATGATGTTTTGGAGTAGGAATCTCCGCTAATTTTATTTCGTCCCTACGGGACTTAGGTCAGTTAGGTGTTATTTGATTTACTACCAACATTGCATCCCTACGGGATTTAAAGCTATGCCTAGTATTTAATACAAACTTTAGTTTCTAAGCCAAAAACCTAAGTAATGCTTTTTTCTTTTCTGAAGTCCCGTAGGGACGATATGTTGGTAGTAAAATTCAAACGCAAATTCTTAAGTCCCGTAGGGACGAAATATTTTCCAAAAAACAAAAAGCATAAAAAAAGCCACCTTTTTAGGATGGCTTTTACTTTTACTAATATTTTTTATTCTTCTACTTTCGGAGAAGATGCTGCATAATTGATTTTGAAATACTCATTGATACGTAATTCATATTTTACACGATTTACGATTCCCATTTTTGTTTTAGCATCAACCTTTAAAGAAACTACAAATTGAGTTCTCTCTTCTTCAGATAATGCTCCTACTTTATCAGCTACATAACCTTTTATTTTAGTAGCATCATCAACCAATTGATCATTTAATTGAATACGTGGTTCACGACCTAAGTTTTGATTCACAGGAAATCCAATATAAATATGACCAACTAATTTACGGTTTTCCAATTTAATTATTTCATTAGCAATTGGTGGCTTAATGTCTACCTGCATATCTGTTTCTCGCATAACTGTTGCTACCATGAAGAAGAACAATAACATGAAAACGATATCAGGAAGCGAAGCTGTTGACAACGCTGGTGAAGCTCTTTTTTTATCTTTTTTAAATCTTGACATACTCTTTATGAATTAGAATTCCTGAATATTTCTTGGTTCCATTTCAGCGATACGTTCAGGAACAATGGCACGGATAACTTTTATTTTTTCCATATCATTAAAGTCGGTTTCCTTCAAATCGGTATACTTAACGTTATAGGCTTTCATACACCATTCGTTTCTTAAATGGTTTATTCCACCTTTCATTGCATCCTGAATTTGAATATAAAAATCATAACTTGTTCCATTATCTGTTTGAACCGAGATAACACAAAGTTTTGGAATTACATCAAATGGGCCCACAACGGCAACTGCTGCTTTTCGTGATTCCCATTCTTTCAAATCACTTTCCCAAATGGTCACAAGTTCATTTTCTGGATCATCAGCAATATTCTTTTTAAGGATTTGAATTTTTTCTTCACAAACAGCCTTAGTCACAGATTCCATTTCAGGAAGATTTTCATCTCCTTTTTTGTTTTCCATGAACTCAATTACTTTATCCTTCAAATCTTTTACGTTTAATGGTTCGTCATCTACCATTAACTCATCATTGAAATTTGCTTGAACCGTTAGAACATTTCTATCCAATAAAATAACCGGAGGCATATTTTCTGGTGGTTTTTGGGGGAGAACTTTCGTTATCCCTTGATCAAACTCCATCGTAGTTGTTACGAGGAAGAAAATCAAAAGTAAGAAGGCGATATCCGCCATCGAACCTGCATTGATTTCATCTAGTTGTCTGCGAGCCATAAATTACTTGAATAATTTTACGATTTCACTTACCACGATAGTAATAACTGTCATGATTAACATAAAATACATAATGTAAATACCCACATCACTCCATTTAACATTGAAAGCGGTGAAAAGATCTGGTTTCTTTTTCCAAGTTTCCATGATTTCATCTGAAGCCATCGAATAAGAGATTAGAAAAAGAATAGCGAAAACACCTAAAGAAGCCAACATAGGAAGTGATTTTTTGAAATTGGAAACGATTCCCCAAATAGCAAAAACAATCCATAAGGCTATACAAACAATGGAAACTATGTAGCTCAATACGATACCACCATCAATGGCGCCCGTAGCGTGTAACTTTTCACCGGTTTCACTGGTTTGTTCTCCCAATAAAATCATCACGAAAAGAATAACCCCAACAACACCAATCAATGATTTGATGCCAAGAAGTACGAGGTGTAATACTTTATCAGTCATAAATACTGTATTTAAAGCGAATTAGTTTTTTGGAAAAATATTATGCTTAAGCATCAAGTCCATCATAGAAATAGAAGAATCTTCCATTTGATTTACGATGTTATCGATTTTAGAAATGATATAGTTATATAATAACTGAAGAATCATCGCCACGATAAGACCTGCAACCGTAGTTAATAAGGCCACTTTAATACCACCCGCAACAACGTCTGGTGAAATTGTTTTTTCAATCTCAATTCTATCGAAGGCTTGAATCATACCTACAACCGTTCCTAAGAATCCTAACATAGGAGCAAGAGCGATAAATAAAGCAATCCAGCTTAATCCTTTTTCTAATAAACCTGTTTGAACGCTTCCATAAGCAACAATTGCTTTTTCCGACATATCCACTCCATCTCCAGAGCGATCTAAAGCTTGGAAGAAAATAGAGGCAACTGGACCACGTGTAGAACGACAAACTTCTTTAGCTGCTTCAAGTCCACCTGATGCAAGAGCTTGTTCTACATTATTTAAGAGTTTAACAGTATTAGTAGAGGCCATATTTAAATAAATAATACGTTCAATACAAATAGCTAATCCCATAATTAAACAAATTAATACTGGAGCCATCCAGATTGGATCTCCTTCGATGAACTTTTCTTTAATTCCTTGATGGAATGTTTTGTCTTCAATGGTTGCGCCAGCTTTTGGGTCTGCTTGAGCAGCAGGTGTAGCTTCTTGAGCGTTTACATAAGCAGATGTTCCAAAAGTAAGGAATCCGGCTAAAGCTAAAAGTGAAAGGAGTTTTTTCATGGTGTATCAATTAATGTTCAAACTTGTTTCGTTTTTATTTATTGTTTATTTTAATGTTTACTGATTTAAAGGTTGAAAATTTAAAAGGAGAGGCTTTCAAGTTAAAGGAGGCAGCTACCTTTTTGAATTAACAACCCTCAAAAGTAAAAAATACTTGGTATTGTCAAAACATTGAGGGATTAATTTTAAGTAATGATTTACAATCGGCCGCTTTTCCATAAATAAAGGTTGAATTTAAACCCGATCAAAAAGGAGGTCGTTGCTCAAAAATCGCAGTTTAAACATAATTAAACTGAAGGTAGTCAATTAATTAATTTTTTAGCCGGCATCATTTTAACGCAGCAATTCAAAATCAGTTTGTTTTGTTTAAGTTGTTTTTTATTCGGAGCTTCGCAACCCTAATTTTTCAAAATTGGGTTAAATTCGGAGAGGTGTCAGAGTGGCCGAACGTGCAAGCTTGGAAAGTTTGTGTACCGCAAGGTACCGCGGGTTCGAATCCCGCCCTCTCCGCAAAACTTTTTAACCCAGGAAAAACGAAGTTTTGATAGGATTTTTCTTGCTGAGTTCGAATCAAAAATTCCGTTGTTGAATTCGGATGAAGAAAGAAAAAAAGCATACTGAAAGTTTGCAATGGTTTAAATGGTTTGAACCTCCCCCCTTTTGGGATCTTACAATAATCCCGCTCTCTACTCCAAACTATTTAAACCATTTAAAAACTATGGTTTTGCAATAGATATTTCTCCACAAAAATCCTTTTCAAATAATTGTTTCATTTGAGCTAAATTTTCATACTTACTTAAAAGGAACATCATTTTAGTCACCGCAGCTTCTGTCGTCATATCCCCTCCGCTAATTATTCCAGCATCTTTTAGTTGTATACTCGTTTCATATTTTCCCATCGTTACGCTACCAGAATAACATTGGGTGCAATTTAAAATAATCACATTTTTGGTAATCATTTTTTTAATAAAATCAATAAAATATTTTTCGGTAGTGGCATTTCCTGATCCAAAAGTTTCCAAAATAATTCCTTTCAAATTTTTTATTTCTAAAATGGAATCGAGATAGTTTGAATTTATTCCAGGATGAATTTTTAAAATGAGAATATCATTATTTAATTTATCGTGAACCATTAATTTTTTATCATTTATCTTTCGAATAGCCGAATGATTATAGCTAATGGAAACTCCTGCTTCTGCC
>JBIPLT010000262.1:0-4258 GCA_044368255.1 Flavobacteriales bacterium | reverse complement strand
GAATTGCGAATGCCTCAAATCCTCCGGAGGAAAATAAAGCAAGAGCACTCCATCTCACAATTGAAAATAAAATGAAGCAGATGAACAATTTTAATAATAAATCAAAAGCGATTGCTATTCCAATCGACTCTTCGATAGTGGAAGCTCAAAACAACGAAATCGGAAACGAATTACTTCGCCAACGAAATAAATTATTGAGCTTTATTCAAAAACGTGTGCCCGATCGTGACGAGGCTGAAGATATTCTGCAGGATGTATTCTACCAATTCATCGAATCGTACCGTTTAATGAAACCCGTTGAACAGGCAGGAGCTTGGCTATACCGAGTGGCCCGTAATCGTATTACAGACAGATTCCGTAAAAAGAAACCAGAGCGCTTTAGTACTTTGGCCGGAGGACGCGATGAAAACGATGAACCATTAATGCTGGCCGATTTATTACCAACAGATTTGGATTCTCCCGAAACAAAAATAATGAATGAAATGCTGATGGAAGAATTAACGGACGCGTTAGAACAACTACCAAAAGCACAAAAAGAAATTTTCATTCAACATGAAGTAGAAGGAAAATCATTTGCAGAAATTTCTAAAGAAACAGGCGAAAGCATCAACACACTTTTATCTCGAAAAAGATATGCTGTTATTTTTCTTAGAGAGAAATTGAAAAATGTTTATACAGAATTCATGAACTAGTTTTTCTTTCTCATTTAACACATCTTCCCTTTTGAAAACGTAATATTCCCCTTTGGAGGGGGCAGGGGGAGGACGGCATTCTATTCATCTTTCAAAAACTTTAAACCTTAAACTTTAAACTCTATTATTGTGCTTAAACACGCTATAAAAATCGGAATTTTCGCAGGACTCGCCATTGCAGCCTTCGGAACTATCACAATGCTATTATGGAACTGGTTAATTCCTGAAATTTTTGCAGGACCTGTCATCACTTTATGTGAAGCACTAGGAATTTTATTACTAAGTAAAATATTATTCGGAAGTTGGAAATGCGGATGGGGATGTCATTCTCATTGCTACGGAGGAAAGTGCCATTCAGGAAAACACTCCTACTGGAAAAATAAAATGGAACAACGAATGAAGAATATGTCGTCAGAAGAAAAAGAAAAATTCAAAACGAAATATGCAAAATGTGGATTAGAAGATACCACTTCTTCAGAAACTAATTAAACAAAAAAAGCCCTGACGATATAATCCATCAGGGCTTTTCAATATTTTTAAAAAATAAGTAAAACCTATTTTAAATTTTTCTTCTTAAAAGATTCTCTAACTGCCAAGGTAATCGCATACGGAATAAAAACTCCGAACAAAGAAATCAGCATCCAGAAACCAAGTCCAAAAATGCAAAAGAATAAAATCAGTCCAAGCGTTACCATAATTGTGAATTTTGTTTGGTAAAAATAGTAATTTCTCATATCAAGAATGTATATCTTTGAAGAAATTTTCACACGAACTAATCAAAAACTTAACTGTATGAATTTCAGAGTTGAACATGATACAATGGGCGAAGTACAAGTACCAGCCGACAAATATTGGGGCGCTCAAACCGAAAGATCTCGCAATAATTTCAAGATTGGACCCGAAGCTTCGATGCCAAAAGAAATCATTTATGCCTTCGCTTATTTGAAAAAAGCAGCAGCTCATGCTAACCATGATTTAGGAGTTTTATCTGCCGAAAAACGCGATATGATTTCAAAAGTGTGTGAAGAAATTTTAGATAAAAAATTAGAAGGAGAATTTCCATTGGTGATTTGGCAGACTGGCTCGGGAACACAATCCAATATGAATGTAAATGAAGTTATCGCTTACCGTGCGCACGTTATTAGTGGAGGAAAATTAACAGATGAAAAAAAAGTTTTGCATCCGAATGATGATGTAAATAAATCTCAATCTTCAAATGATACTTATCCAACAGCGATGCATATTGCTTCGTATAAAATGGCCGCAGAAGTAACGTTGCCGGGAATGAAAAAATTACGTGATACTTTAGATAAAAAAGCGAAACAATTCATGAATGTGGTAAAAACTGGAAGAACACATTTTATGGATGCTACGCCACTCACACTCGGTCAAGAATTTTCGGGATATGTGCAGCAATTAGATAATGGAATGCGTGCAATCAATAATGCATTGGTGATGGTAAGTGAACTAGCATTGGGTGGAACTGCAGTAGGAACAGGATTGAATACACCCAATGGATATGATGTTTTGGTAGCTAAAAAAATTGCAGAGTTTACTGAATTACCATTTGTAACTGCTCCGAATAAATTTGAAGCATTAGCAGCGCATGATGCGATGGTAGAATTATCGGGTGCTTTAAAAAGATGTGCTGTTTCATTGATGAAAATTGCCAATGATATTCGTATGTTAAGCTCTGGACCAAGAAGTGGAATTGGAGAAATTATTATCCCAGATAACGAACCAGGTTCTTCTATTATGCCAGGAAAAGTAAATCCAACTCAACCCGAGGCAATGACAATGGTAGCTGCGCAAGTAATAGGAAATGATGTAACGGTTTCTTTTGGTGGATCAAATGGTCACTTTGAATTGAATGTTTTCAAACCTGTGATTGCTGCGAATGTTTTACAATCAGCAAGATTGATTGGTGATGCTTGTGTTTCTTTCAATGATAAATGTGCAGAAGGATTAGAGGCAAATCTTCCGGTTATTAAAAAACATATGGAAAATTCATTGATGTTGGTAACAGCATTAAATCCGCATATCGGTTATGAGAAGGCTGCAAAAATTGCAAAAACAGCTCATAAAGAAAATAAAACATTACGTGAAGCGGCTATTGAATTAGGTTATCTCACCAATGAACAATTTGATGCTTGGGTGAAACCTGAGGAAATGATTGGATCATTGAAATAAAGCTATCGGCTTTAGCCGATTGATTGAATAACCAAATCAAATTTCTGCGGCTTTAGCCGAAAATAATCTTTCGTTTTCATCGACTTAGGTCGATAATAAAATAATTTTTCTGTTTGGCTAAAGCTAGAATACAGGAATGCTCATTTATCTGTTGACTAAAGCCAACGGCTATTTCAATATAAAATGACTCCGCTAATAAACCAACAACAACGAATTTGGAAATTTTTAGTCCATACAACATTTTCGGTTGAGCATTTAACACCGATGTGACATTTAAAATAGTCCAACCCTCTTTTATTATTTAAGTCATAACTAAATGTCAATCTGTATTAACCATTGTAATTTTAAATTTTATTTAGGACTAAAATTTAAATACAATTGGTATAACTCAATAAAAAATTATTACTACTAAATTTTAGCCTCTTTAAATAAAAAAAGCGGAAGAATTTCTTCTTCCGCTTTCAAAACATGAAATGAAATTTATACTCTGTGTTAAACCTTCAGCCGATTATTACTTTTTCTCTTTGTCAGAAACTTCTTCGAAATCCACATCTGTAACTTCTTGGTCGCCTGCCGAATTATTTGGTCCAGCACCTGCGCCTGCTTCAGCTCCCGGTTGTGCTCCTGCTTGCGCATACATTTCTTGAGATGCCGCTTGGAATACTGAATTCAAATTATTCATGGCTGTGTCGATAGCTGCTAAATCTTTCGATTCATGTGCTTTTTTCAATTCAACCAAAGCTTCATCAATTGGTGTGCGTTTATCTGCTGGAATTTTATCTCCAAACTCTTTCAATTGTTTTTCTGTTTGGAAAATCATCGCATCCGCTTGATTGATTTTATCAATCGATTCTTTCGCTTTTGCATCGGCATCTGCATTCGCTTCTGCTTCGCGTTTCATCTTTTCTATTTCTTCCTTACTCAATCCTGAGCTCGCTTCGATACGAATATTCTGTGCTTTTCCAGTTGCTTTATCCTTCGCAGATACAGACAAGATTCCATTTGCATCAATATCAAAAACAACTTCAATTTGTGGCACTCCTCTTGGTGCTGGCGGAATTCCATCTAAATTAAATTGTCCGATGGTTCTATTATCTTTTGCCATTGCTCTTTCTCCTTGTAACACATGAATAGTTACAGAAGGTTGACTATCGGCAGCTGTAGAAAATGTTTCTGTTTTCTTACTTGGAATAGTTGTATTGGACTCAATCAATTTGGTAAAAACTCCTCCATAAGTTTCAATTCCCAATGAAAGTGGTGTTACATCCAACAAAAGTACATCTGTTATATCTCCACTTAAAACTGCTCCTTGAATAGCTGCACCTACGGCAACCACCTCATCTGGATTTACACCTTTAGATGGTTCTTTTCCAAAG
>JBIPLT010000019.1:0-20869 GCA_044368255.1 Flavobacteriales bacterium | reverse complement strand
GTGGAAATTATTTGCAAAATGGATTTAAATTCAGATTTGGAAACTATTCCACTCTTTCAGGTTCAATTGACCATTGGCATATTGATTATGTTTTCCTCAATGAATTCCGAACGCAAGCGGATACCATTCGAGATGATGTGGCTTTTCAATTTGATCCAACCAGTTTATTAAATGAATATTCTTCTGTTCCATGGTCGCATTACAAATGGAATCCGAGTCAATATATGGCAGATACGCTTACTACATTTCAAAGAAATAATGCCGATGCGGGTCAATTAGTTGGAAATAATATTTTACAAATCTCCTATGAAGGATCTGTTTTAAACACATTCAATCATCCGAATAATCCTTCTGTAAATCCATTTACCAATTACACTACACTTTGGGATATCGGATTGCAACCTTTCGAGTATGATACAACCGTAAATGATACCTGTGCCCTGTTTGATGTTACTTTCCGTCATCAAGCTACTCCCGATTTTGAGAGAGAAAATGACACTGTTCATTTGCAACAAAATTTTGAAAATTATTATTCTTACGATGATGGAACGGCAGAATGGGCTTATGGATTAGTAGGTGCCAATGGAAAGCTTGCTTATAAATTTGATTTGCTTCAAGCCGATTCTATTCGCGCATTGGATATTTATTTTCGTCCAGATGTGGATAATGTAGAAAACGATGCTTTTCAATTAATGATTTGGGATGCAACTGGAAGTAGTGGTAAACCAAATAATGTAATTTATCAAAATTCAAATTTTAGTGAAATTAAGTATACAGATAAACTAAACGGATTTCGAGAATATTTTTTCGATGAAAAAATAGTATTGCCAGCAGGTTCTTATTATGTAGGAATGCAGCAATTAGATGCTTGGCCATTAAATATTGGAATGGATTTTAATACCAATAGAAAAAGTAAAATATATTATAATGTTTCTGGAAATTGGACTAACACTGCTTTTAAAGGTGCATTGATGATTCGCCCGATTTTTGCCACGCTTTGTGATCAACTTTATGCAAGCGTTGAAGAAGAAACCGAAGAATTATCTATTCAACTTTATCCTAATCCTGCCAATGATAAAATTTTCATTGAGAGCGATGAAAGCGATATCGATAGCCATCGATATGAAATTATACTTACTGATTTAGCAGGAAGAATAATTTTAAACGAGACAGTAACTTCTACAATTGACGTAAGCTCCGTTTCAGAAGGAATTTACCTGATACAATTCAAATCAAATCTTACCGGAAAAATTTCGGTAGAAAAAATCATGATCAAAAAATAATATGCTTCACGAAGAGGACGAAGACACCACCGAATTAAATTCAGGTAACCAAGACGAAGCAGATGAATTGTACGAACATTTCAAACTTTTAGTTGACAAGGGACAATCACAAGTAAGAATTGATAAATTTTTATTTGATAGATTAGCACATACTTCTCGTAACAGAATACAAACAGCGGCAAAAGCAGGAAGTATTTTAGTTAATACCAAACCGGTTAAATCAAATTATAAAGTAAAACCATTGGATGAAATTTCCATTGTTTTGCCTTATCCTGTTCGTGAATTTGAATTAATTGCCGAAGATATTCCATTGACCATTTTATATGAAGACGATTATTTAATGGTAGTGAATAAACAAGCAGGATTAGTTGTTCATCCTGGTCATGGAAATTATACAGGGACATTGGTAAATGGATTAGTTTATCATTTTCAAAATTTACCCAAAGGAAAATTAGTAGAAAATCATCGTCCGGGATTAGTTCATCGCTTAGATAAAAATACATCGGGAGTAATGGTGATTGCAAAAACCGAAGAAGCTTTAACTTTATTAGCACGACAATTTTTTGATAGAACTACCGAGAGAACATACAACGCTTTAGTCTGGGGAAATGTGATGAATGAAAAAGGAACCATCACCGGGCATGTAGGAAGATCAGTGCGGGATAGAAAAATGTTTATGGTGTATGAAGATGGTTCATTGGGAAAACATGCCGTTACGCATTATGAAGTGATTAAGCGTTACAAATATGTGACCTTGATAAAATGCAAGCTAGAAACCGGAAGAACACATCAAATTCGTGTTCACTTAAAACATATCGGACATACTTTATTCAACGATATCGATTATGGTGGTGATGCGATTTTAAAAGGAACGAATACTGCCAATTATAAATCGTTAATTGAAAAATGTTTTTCATTGATACCTGGACAAGCCTTACATGCAAAATCATTAGGATTTGAACATCCACATACCAAAGAATGGATGCAATTTGATAGCGAATTACCAGATGGATTTAAAGAGATTTTAGAGAAGATGGAAACGGTGGGGTAATGTTGGATTTATAAATTTCAAATAATGAAATTTATTGATTCGCCAAAATTAACTGTATTTCCTTCATGAACCTTCATATCTTCATTTTTCAAAAAAAAATTTCACGCAGAGACGCGGAGTTCACAGAGGAAATACCAATATGTTTTGAGGACGCAGAGATTCGCTAAAGCGAATTTGGAACTCAAGAAATTTTTACCATTAAGAAATTAAGAGAACTCCATTAAGACATTAAGAAGAAAAATAAGCCATAATTGTATTTCATTGGCTCATTCGCTCATTTGCTCATTCGCTAATTACTCCTCACCACCATTTCCGGCTTCACTTTCTTATAACCTTTTCTGGCTTCAAATTTTTTGATTCCTTCTTCTAGCCAAGGCTTAAAAAGATTTACTTGACCATGCGTTTGATAACTGGCTTTGATATTCAACATTTCTTCGTTATGATCTATTAAAACATAAAGCGGCTGAGAAACTTCTCCATAACGAGTTTGTTCCATATCCGCCCATACTTGTCCGGTATATTTTAATTTTCTGCCATCCTTGCTTACCAAATTACTTGCTTCGGGCAAAGCAATTTTTTCATCTACATGCAACGAAATAATGACCAACGAATCTTTTAACATTGCTTTCACTTCTTCATCACTCCAAACCGATTCTTCCATCTTACGGCAATTTTCACAACCATGTCCTGTAAAATCAATCATTACTGGTTTCCCGATTTTTTTGGCATAAGCTAAACCATGATTATAATCGTGAAAAGTAATTAAACCATGCGGCCCAAAAGAGGCGTGTTCGGGTAATTTAATGTCGGGAGCTTTTCCATTAACGCCATAGGGAGATTCACTATAATGCATAGGTGGCGCAATTCCCGCAATCATTTTTAAAGGTGCTCCCCATAATCCAGGAATCAAATAAAACGTAAAACTAAATACAAGTGTGGCCATAAATATTCTTCCAACACCTACATGTTTTGTTTCGCTATCATGTGAAGTTTTAAATACACCCAATAAATATAATCCCCATAATAAAAAGATGGCAACCCATATTCCAATAAATAATTCACGTTCCAACCAATGTGATTGAGTAACTAAATCTGCTTTTGATAAAAATTTCAATGCTAAGGCAATTTCTAAAAATCCTAAAGATACTTTCACTGTATTTAACCAACCACCAGAGGATGGCATTGAATTTAACCAACCTGGAAAAATAGCAAAAAGTGTAAATGGAATGGCAATTGCCAATGAAAAACCAAACATTGCAAAGAAAGGACCCATTCCACCTTGTTCGGCAGCAATTACCAATTGTGTTCCGATAATTGGGCCCGTACAAGAAAATGAAACTAATCCAAGTGTTGCCGCCATGAAGAAAATTCCAATTAAACCTCCACGATCAGCATTCTTATCAGCAGCATTTATCCAAGAACTAGGCAATGTAATTTCAAATGCACCTAAGAATGAAATGCCGAAAACAATGAGCATGGCAAAGAAAATAATGTTGAACCAAACATTAGTAGCTAATTCATTTAATGAACTTGCGCCAAACGCTCCTGTAATAATTAATCCGATGGTGACGTAAATAACAATAATTGAAACGCCATAAATCATGGCATTAGAAACTGCTTTCGCTCTGGATTTACTAGATTTCAAAAAGAAACTTACCGTCATTGGTATCATTGGAAAAACACAAGGTGTAAGTAAAGCTAAAAATCCGCTGAAAAACGCTAAAAGAAAAATTCCCAAATAAGATTCTTCGTTCACTACCTTAGTTACCATTTCTGCTTTATTTAAATCCACTTCTAGTAAAAGCGGTGTCGGTAAATGCGCTTTCTGTCCGTTTTTATCTGATAAAGTAAAATTTAATTCGGCAGTTGTTTGAGAAAGCAAATTACTATCTGCAGTATTAACATTTATTTTTTGAGTTGCGTTGAATTTATGTAAATAACCTTTGTCTCTTTTATATTTTAATTCACCGTTTTTCTTAATGGCCGACGGAAAATTAAAATCTATTTTAAAATTTTTATCTAACAAAATCCAACTGCTGTCGATGGTAGCTTCTAGTACTATCTCATATTCTGATTCTGAATATTTTTTAGAATATACCATCCAAGTAATCGGTAAAACATTTTCTTTGGAAGCAGTATCCGATGTAATTTTTACTGTATCCGTTATAATTTCTTTACCCGAATCTAGAGGAGATTCTTTTATATCAGCTCCGGCAGCACAACCTTTCACTTTGAAATTAAGATCTACATATTCGGGAGGTAAACACATGGTTTCATCACATTGCATAAATTCCATTTCACCCGTCACCGTAAAATCTTTATTTCCTTTGATTTTAATTTTTTGTTTGAATGTAATCGTGTGCTCAAAAATATTGTAGTTCCCACCAAATCCTTCCATGTATTTGGATTTCGCTTTCCCCTCGGTGGTTTTCCCTACCAGTTCGTAATTGGCATTCGATTTGAATTTGAAACTGGTGGCTATCGGGCCATCTTCATTGGGTTGAAATTGAGAATAAATATACCAGCCATCATCAATAGTTGCCGTGGCCAATAATTCGGCTTCGCAACCATTTTGCTTGATGGAATAACTCCAAGAAGTATGTCCTAGTTTTTGTGGATCAGGTGCAAAATTTGGGTTAACAAGAAAAAAATTAACCGCTATGAATAAAGAATGAAAAAATACCATGGGTGTTCTTTTTTAAGGTAAATCAACTGAAAATTCAATTACTTCGGGAGGATAACACATCGTATCATCGCAAACCATAAACTCAATGGTGCCTGAAACTTTTTGTTTCTCTTTGGTATTATTTTTTATTTCTTGAGTGAAAATAGTTTTTCCTTCGAAATAAGAAATTTGCATATCGAAATTTGGATCATACATCATTTTTGCTTTTCCTTCTTTTACTTTTCCAATTAATGAATAGTTTTTGCTCTCATGGAAAGTAAAAGTAGTGGGAACAGGCCCATCACCTACTAAAAATTGTGAATACAAATGCCAACCTTCTTTAATAGTAGCATGAAACTGCATCTGCTTTTTTGCGTCCACTTCCGCCACTGTGTATTTCCAACTAGCAATTGAAGAAGAAGTTTGTGCAGAAATTTTCTGAACAGAAATCAGTAAAAATAAAATAATCATTACACTCTTCATGTCTTTCTGCTTTTTATAAAAAAATGAAGGATAAAATAACTGTTTGTTATGTAATCCTTCGAACACCTGTAATTTTTTAATTTTGTACTCGCTTAAACCGCAGCAAAGATGTAGGTAATTTCACGAGCGGTGTTTCAAAATTATCGCTTTTAATTTTAGTACAGACCAAAAAGAAAAATCATTCTTGCATTTCTACCTGTTTATAACCTTAACGATTTTTAACAAATCAATCACTCTATTGTTTTCGCTACAAAATCACAACAGTTGATTTCGGTGAAAGCTAGAAATACTAGTCCTTCACATGATGAAGTTAGTGTAACAATTAAAGTGGATGGTAATTTGTTTCAATCAAATTCTACCACCACAATTAATGTTTGGGCAGCAGCAGCAGGCAAACCTTTCTAGTAAAAGCTAATTTCTACAATTCTGTGAATAGGAATTGTCATTCCTTGCTTTAGAACGATATTTTTTTCACCTGTAGCCCAAATGGTGGTTTCTATCATTTTTCTTCCCTGATCATCTTCAAAAACCACTCTGATTTTTGAATGATCTATATTTCCCAATACAGTAGCTTGTTTTAATCGAGCGTATAAGGTTTCTCGCTCTTCTTTTGTTTTTAAAACTTCTGCCGAAGGAAAACGAAGTGAGGCAACTTGTTCTTTCGGAATAAGGGTCGCGGTTGAGGTAGTTGATTCTTCCATGAGATAAGGTTTAAGGTGGAGTTGAGTGTAATATTATACGTTGAGGATTAATTGAAAGTTCCAATGAAAAAACCAAATCTATACCAACCACTCAATTTTTAAGACGGACTGAGTTTGAGAAGTTACTCGGTATCTATCGTCAATTCTCTTACCAATTAACCAAATAATCTGATTTTCGGAGGTTAAAAGCCACATATTTTCCTTTTCGACCAATGAAAGTTTTAAATCGATAAAGAAATCGCTTAGTTTCTTCTTCCCTTTCATTCCAAATGGAAAAAATGAATCGCCCTTATGCCATTTTCGCAAAGCCAAAGGGGTTTTTATTTTATCTAAATCAAAACAAGCAATGTTGCACAATTTCGGAATCTCAATACTTGCTGGATGTTCAGAAAAACGCAAATGAACAGGTTCAATTATTTCTTTTTTGTAATCTTCGATAGCATAATAAGGTAATTCAGAAGGAAGAATTTTGGTGATGACTAAAATTCCTCGGTGATTAATAATTCGATGTGAATGTGAAAAGAATTTATTTCCCGAATCATCTTGGGTATGACGCATAATAGATTCGGCTACTTCATAATTGAAATGAAAAGGCTGAAGTATTTCAAATAAAATATGAAGTGGATAATTGGTTAACATCAATTTCTCTAATTCGATTTCAAATCCAACATCCGTTTTTATCAATAAAGAATCGCGATGTTCACGAATAAAATCATTGTGAATATCACGAACGTTTTTTAAAATAGAAATATTTTTTCCGATAGTCTCAATGATGGAAGGATTTAATTCTTGTAGCAATGGAATAATCTGATTGCGAATTTTATTTCGCGAATATTTATCCTCAGCATTCGAAGAATCTTCTCGCCAAGAAATATTTTGAAGCTGGGCATATTGTTTAATTTCTTCCTTCGAAAAAACCAACAACGGACGAAATAAATTTCCATCCAAATCTTTCATGGCGCATAATCCGTCAATGCCTGAACCACGAGACAAATTCAATAAAAAAGTTTCTGCTTGGTCGTTCAAATGATGGGCTGTAACAATAAAATCATACCCATTTTTTTTAGCCATATCCCGCAAAAATTCATAGCGAATATCTCTAGCCGCCATTTGAATAGATTGTTTGTTGAGTTGTGCTATTTTTTCTGTTTCTGCTCGATGAAGAAAAAAAGGAATTTCGTTTTTTGAAGCATGTTCTCGAACGAAATTCTCATCACCGTTAGATTCTTCGCCACGCAATTGAAAATTGACATGCGCAATAGCAAAAGGCACTTTCCAAGATTCGAATAAATGACAAAGCACCATCGAATCGATGCCGCCACTCACTGCCAATAGGAATTTTTTTCCTTCGGGTTCGCTGAGCAACTGTGAACAATGATATATGAATTTCTCTTTCAACTTTTCAATACTTCTATTAATGCTTTTGCTTTCAATAAACACTCTTCATATTCTTCTTCGGGGTTGCAGGCGGCTGTTATTGCACTTCCCACCGAGAAGGAAAGATATTTCTTTTTTGCATCATAAACAATACTTCGAATAATCACCGCTAAATCAAAATCACCATTAGGTTGAATAATTCCAATGGTTCCTGAATAAATTCCACGGGCTGATTTTTCATATTGAGTAGTCAATTCCAAGACTCTTTTTTTAGGAGCGCCTGTCATTGATCCCATCGGAAAAGTAGCTTGTAAGATTTCTTCGAGTGAATGATTATTGTTGTTGCATTTAATGGTAGAAATCATTTGATGCACGGTGGCGAATGATTTTACTTCAAATAAACTTTCTACCTCAACCGAACCACGCTTTGCAATTTTAGAAAGATCGTTGCGCACCAAATCTACAATCATCACGTTTTCGTTTTTCTCTTTTTCACTATTCTGCAAACGGAATTTATTTTCTTCATCGATTTTCGGATCTACATTTCTTGGCGCGGTTCCTTTCATCGGTTCGGAGACAATTTTCTCTCCTGTTTTTTTGATGAACCGTTCAGGGCTGGCACAAATAATATACAAATCATCAATTCTTGTCAATGAAGAAAAAGGTGCTTGCGTTTTCTTATAAAGTTTCTCGAAAATTAAAAATGGATTTATTTGGGCATTCTCGGCAAAAAATTCGAAACAAAAATTCATTTCATAAATATCTCCGCGATGAATATGTTTTTTGATTTGTTCAACAGATTGTATGTATTCTTCTTTCGAAAGTGAACATTTTACTTCGGGTGAAGGAAAATCATTTTTTAAATCCATTTCAATACTACCCGATTCCTCTAAATAAAAACTATTTTTTTGAGATAAAGAATAATTTGGTTGCCGATGATTTTCAATTTTGAATAATGTAGAATGATAATATTCGAAGGGCAACACCAACAACTTCATAGGAGATTCCTGATTGATGATATGGTAATGTTTTTTTTTACCGTTGAAAAGAGTGATATGGAAACCTTCAGTTAACAAGTGAAATTAATTATTCTGAAAGATAAGTAAAATTATTTGGTCACCATCCCCTTCAAACACTCAATCCATTTATCCGAATCGTTTAAACTTTCTACGAGTTGTAATTTTTCTCCGCCATTTTCTTTGAAAATATGCGCGTATTCTTCTCCAATTTCAATGGTAGTTTCTAAACAATCGGATACAAATGCAGGAGAGAAAACCAATAATTTCTTTACTCCTCTTTTTGCCAAATCTTCTAATTCAAAATCAGAATAAGGTTTAATCCATGGATCACGCCCCAAACGAGATTGAAAGGCCACTGTATATTTCGATTTATCTAATCCTAATTTAGCCGCAATTCTACGAGTGGTTTCATAGCAAGCTGCTTTGTAGCAATACTCGTTGTTGTCATTCCATTCGTGTTCGCAATTATGATCTTTGCAAGGTTTTCCATCGGTATAGACTTTATCTACTTGTCGCTCGGGTAAACCATGATAGGAAAACAAAACATGATCATATTCTTTAGGCGAATACATATTTCCTTTTTCTACAAATGCATCAATAAATTGATCGTTATCACAAAATTGATTCACAATTTCGATATGTGGAATCACCCACCATTTATTAATTATTCTCATGGCTTCTTCAATGGCACTTCCAGTGGAAGAAGATGCGTATTGCGGAAACATGGGAAGTAAAATTATCTTAGAATAATTCTGTTGTTGCATTTTATCCAATACACTTTTCAGTGAAGGATTTTGATAACGCATGGCTAATTCAACCGTAAAATTTTCGGGCAATACTTTCTGTAATTTCTCCTTTACTTTTTTTCCGTAAATCAAAAGTGGAGAACCTTCGGGCGTCCAAAGTTGCTTATAAATTTTTGCTGATTTAGGCGCGCGAAAGGGAACAATGATTCCGTTCACCAAAAAAAATCTTCCTACAGGATTGATGTCAATCACTCGTGGATCATTCAAAAACTGACGTAAATATCTTCTTACATCTTTTACCGAAGGAGAATCAGGTGTGCCGAGATTGATGAGAAGAACTCCGATTTTATTTTTACTCATATGGAATGTAAAATTTGAAAATGTAAACGTTAAAATTAAATGATGCTTAAAAAAAAACTGCCCCGAAGGGCAGTTAAATTATTTCGTTAATTAATAGAGTTGTCGGTTATCCACCAAATTTGCTTTTTTCTTCAACGCTAAGAACGCTTCACCACTCATTATGGCTCTGCTTCTTAAATCTGCTTCTAAAGTAAGCTTGTTTGCTTTGTAATCCTTAGTGGCAGGTGCTTCAATAATAGATTCTAATTGGAACATGTAAATTCCGTTTTTCCCTCTAACTGGAACAGAAACTTTACCAATATCTTTTTTACCGAAAGAGAAAATAGTTCCAATAACTTCCATCTCTGATCCACCAAATCCTGGCAACGCATTAGAAGCAAAAGTTAATTCTAAGTCGGTAACATTTGTATTGGAACGTTGAGCGGCATCTGCTAAAGATTTAGATCCTTTGATTTGTTTAGCTACTAAATCCAATTTCTTTTCTCTTCTAGCTTCTGCTTCCATGATCACGCGCACATCTTCCAAATCAGGAGTTCCTTCTCTACGAACATGCTTAATATGGCAAATTACTACGTTTTCTCCCCAAACAATTGGTTCGGTAATTTCTCCGATAGTAGACTCATGAATTCTGCGTGAAATTTCACGTGATGTAGGTTGTTGCTCAATGAATTTTTCTTTGTCTCTTAATTCTTTTTCCATTATTTGGTAGCCTTCTTTTTGAGCCATCTTGGTAAAAGTTTTTCCATCTTCTACTTTATCAAAAAACTCTTGGGCTTTTTCTCTCGCCAATAAAACAGTTTCGTCTCCTGCTTCAACGATAGCATCCACCATAACAATCATTGGTTTCTTTCCATCACGTGATCCTAAAATTTCAATTAAGTGAACACCAAATTGTGTTTCTACAATTGGCATATCTCCAATTTTACCTTTGAAACAAGCATCGTTAAACTCAGTTACCATCATTCCTTCGGTGAACCAGCCTAAACCACCACCTTGAGGAACCGATCCTAAATCTCCAGAGTATTCAGTTACCATTTCTGCAAAATTTCCATTCGCCTTAATTACTTTTTTCAAGCTATCCGCTCTTGCTAATAAAGTTTTTGAATCGCCTTCTTCTTTTTTCAATAGAATATGACGTGCTTTCACTTCTTTTTGCGTTCCTGCAAAACCTTTAATCTTTAATAATTTGAAACCTGATTTGCCGGTTTGCTTAGCCATTGGATCTTCGAATGGCCCAAGCACTGCATTACTATCAGAAATCTGAATCAATGAATCAATTTCTTCGTTATACATATAACTCATTCCCATTTGAGGAGCGGTGTTTTTTGTAGAAGAATAAGTGGCAATAAATGAAGAATCATTTTCTGCCGTTTGGAAACTTTCTTTCAAACGGGCAAGGTCCGATTTGATGGTATCGACATCGGCTTGAGATGGAATAATTGGAAATTGAACATATTCGAATTTTGTAGAGCTAAACGTGTTTTCGTATTGCTTACGATTTTTTAATTTATCGAAAGTATTCTTGATATCCGACTCACTCACTTTAACAGCTGAATCAGAAATATTATCAATTCTAGCAGCTACTAATTTCAATTTGTATTTTCTATTATTCGCGTCATAATCACGTTTTGCTTCTGCTCTGGTGATATAAATTCCATTCTTGATTAACGCGTTGTATTTATCACGCACCACTTGCTTTTTTACTTCTTGCTCGAGAGCAGTCCATTGCTGACGTGAATATTGATTTTTCTCAACGTCATTAGCACGGAATCTTTTTACCAATTCAGGACGGAATTTTTTGGTCACTGAATCTTGAAAGATGGGAATTTGTTTTACGAAATAATGTGCACCCTCTGTAAAGAATAATGCATTTAATTCTTCGGGCGTAACCAAATAATTTACTTTATCACCCTTCGTTTCGATCATTCCAAGAGCTAGTAATTCATGCTCATAAATTTTTTCGTTGATGAATTCATTCCAAACCTGTTCTCTGATTTGATCGGTTTCCACTTCACTAAGTGCAGGTTGATTTTGTTGTTGACGCTGCATGTTTTGGTCGCCAATACGTTTTTCAGAACGCAGATTATACTCTTCCATTTCTGAAGGAGTTAATGGTTCTTCAAAAATTGAAGCCGAAACGATTTCTTCTCCGCCACCTCCATAATTTGTTAATGCATCGCTGAGGATGAAAAGCAAGAGTGTGACAGCCATAATGATTAACAAAAGGCCTGAGCGTTCACGAATTTTTCCAATAATAGCCATAGTATAATTGTAATTTAGGGGTGCGAATATACTATAGAATAATGGTTTTTAAAACTTTTACTGCTTTAAAATAAGTTGCACCAATTCGATGCGAGTTCCGCTTACTTCCTTGATAATAAACGAGAAGTTATCGATGGTAAATTCGTCATTTTGGGATGGAATATCGGCCAAATGATGTAAAATAAAACCTGCAAGTGTTTCATATTCATCACTTATTGGAATTTGAAGGTTATATTTTTCGTTGATATAGTCGATTTCGATTTTTCCTGAAAAAATATAAGTCATTTCATCCGGATGTTGCTCAATTAATTCGTCACTATCGTGTTCATCCTGAATTTCACCGAAAATTTCCTCCATCACATCTTCAATAGTTAGCATACCAGAAGTGCCTCCAAATTCATCTACTACCACGGCAATACTTCTACTTTGTTTAATTAATTGTTGAAGGATGATATTGGCCGGCATGGTTTCGGGAATCAAACTGATGGGTAATAAAATGGCCCGAATTTGTGTTGGTTTTTTAAAAATTTCATACGAATGAACATAACCAATGATATGATCAATATTATCCTCAAAAATCAAAATTTTAGAAAGTGATGTTTCGATAAATTTTTCGCGTAGTGTTTCGATTGTTTCGTTTACATCTAAAGCAATGATATCGGTTCTTGGAATCATACAATCTCGTGATTTCACTTTAGAAAATCCAAGTGCTTTTTGAAAAATCTGAACTTCTTGTTCAATTTCTTCAGGAGATTTAGCCGAGGTGGTTACTTCATGTAGATAATTATCCAAATCTATTCTTCCGAATGAAATTTTATTATCGTTAGATTTTTTTCCAGTAGTTAAACGGATTAAAGATTCAGAAATAAGAAACATAAACATCATTGGAATCCAAAGAATCCAATAAATAATCCAGATGGGAACAGCGAAAAAATTAAGAATCAAATTTGGATTGATACGGAAAATCGCTTTAGGTAAAAACTCCCCTGTAATGACAATCAAAATAGTGGAAAGAATGGTTTGAATCAATAAAACCAAAACATTATTGGCGGTGATGTATTCGCGTATAGAAGGTTCGAGAACAACCGCCATGTAAATTCCATAAATAACCAATGCAATATTGTTGCCAACTAAAAGAGCAGCAATAAATCGACCGGGGCGCTTAGTGAAAAACGAAAGAATTCTCGCATTAAAATGTCCTTGCTTGTTTTCTAGTTCAATTCTAAGTTTATTGGCAGATAAATAGGCGATTTCTATTCCGGAGAAAAAAGCCGAGAATAAAATACAAACGAGGATAATTAGAAAAAGGTTGGGATCCATCAATCGTTATTATTCTTTTTCTTTTGAGCTTCTTTTTGATTTTTTTCTAAACGAATACGTAGTGATCTTCTCATAATCCACATAGCTGCGGGCAGTAAAGGAAGCATCAACATGAATTTTGATTTTTCATATCCATCAACTGACAATAAATAAAGTGCCATACAAAGTGTAACTGCAGCTAACCCCAGCCAAAAAACTTCGAGAAAGCGATTCATTTTTTCCATTTTATTCTGTTTCGTTGACGTTTATAATTCCACTTGCTTTTCCAAAAACATATTTCGAAAAATTGTCGTTAGCTTTCACTCCCCGACAGGCAAAGTTACCACTATTTCCTCTTACAATTACCAAATTATTTGTGCTCACGCTATACACAGAATCCCTATGGCGCGGAATTTTAAGCAAATACTCCGTATACATGGTATCTTTTTTAGTGAAACTAATGATAACAATATTGTTTTTTAGTTCCAATCGCTTGTTATTTTCAGACAATTCGCCAAAATCAGCTTTAATTTTTGATTCAGGTTCATGTTGTTTATTATAAAATAATACCTCAACACCTTTGGGGAAAACGGTTCGTTGACTGGCATCATCATATTTTTCTATAATGGAGGCGGTTAAAACACTTTTTACATAGCCCGAATCGGTATATTCGATTGAAGCATCTTTTAAAATTTGAGAAGGCGATTTATCGGTGTAAGTTATCCGTTCAATTTCTGACATATCGTTTACACAGGAAGAAAAAAATCCCATTACCAATATTGAGAATATAAATAAAAATCTTATTTGCATTTACTTACAAAGTAATAAAAAATATGGGAACTAATATCCATATTATTTATCATTTACGTTGATTCACACAAATTAAAAATACTTTTTATCATTGTAACCCCGAAGGGGTTAAATATAAATAGACAAATTAAAATGAAACATCCACAACCCTGAAGGGGTTGAATATGCAGACAAACCAAATCAAAAAGTATGAAAGACATATTCAACCCTTTCAGGGTTGTTATGAGCGATCTCAGTTATAGTATTATTAATATTTAACCCCTCAAGGTTGAAGAAAAATTTACGATGATAAAACTCATTTTATTTTACAGTTGAATTTCCAATTTAATTGACAAAAAAAATCCGGCAATTTTCATCACCGGATTATCTCTATAAAATCTTAAAAAACTATTTCGCCAATCTTAACTTGGTTGACTCGCCACAACTTGAAATGGCGTCACCTTCCTTTTTACCGTAAGTAAAAGCTTCTTGACTTGTTGGACAGTTTGCAGAATACGAAGCATAAAGTGAACCTGTATTGGAACAACCTGCTGACTTTGCTTTATCTAAATAATCCAATGCTAAACAATAGGCAAATTTTCTTTGGAAATCATTATCCCCGCACTGATTTGCCGCCTTACATCTGGCAAGAATTAAATAGGCCTCGCATTTATATTCTCCTGTCTTATCAGAATTAATTATTTCTTGAGCATAAGAAGATGCTGTTCCAGAAGTACCCGCTAATTTAGCTGCAAACAATTTATATTTTAGAGATTCTTCACAATCTCCGCATAATTCAATTGCTTGTTTAATCCATTTTAAAGACTCCGAATTTTTATTTTTAGAAGCATTGCTAACCGCTAAAGCATAAGCCGCTTTATGATCGGGTGCCAAACCATACATTTTCTCTGCAATCTTATCTACCAAATCACCTGAGCATGCCTTTTTGCTTAGCATGTCTGACATCTTACCAAGCTCCTTAAGTTGTGCATCTTTATCATCGGGCAAGGCCTCAAATTTCTTCGTATAAATTTCAATCAACTTATCACAACCTAAACAGCTTGCTGCATATTTATCCATTGTTTCTCGAGCCAATTTGCAGTTAGCATCATCTGGAGTGTCTTTGCAAGAAATATCTAAATACCCATTGATTCTTAAATATTCATCTATCATTTTATTACAATCTACTTTTTTGCCTCTGTATAAAAGGTAAAGTGAAGTATAATATCCATAGGCGGCAGAACCAGAACCTTGTTCCTTTTTAATTTCGAAATATTTCGCGTAAGCTTCATTAGAAACTTCTGGTTTGCTTTGGCGATATTTTAAGGCAGCTGCTCCTTTACTTTCATAATATTCAGGGCAAGGACCGAAAAGTTTAATTTGTTGATCATAGAGTGATAAAAGTGTATCCACTAATAATTCTTTGGTAGCCGCGTCTTTTTCACCATCAATAAAACTTTTATACATGATTTGTCCGTTGGTATACAAACTCGGTTTGAACTCAGGACAAATTTTATAAGTTGCTCTCCAATATTTGAGGGCGTCTTTATAGTTGCTTTGTTTCAAATATTCTGAATACAAAGAAATATTCTTACGACATTCTGTTTCATCAGAGCCAAAATTTTCTTTTGGATTAGAGTTACATTCCGTCTGTTGCGCTTTTGCAGTAAAAGTGAATGCTGCAATTCCAACTAATAAAAAAGTTTTTAAAGCTTTCATTTTTTGTTTTTGTTTTTTTTGTTTGCGATGAATCGGACTTTGTCCTGCTTCATTCGTTAATCATATTTTCTTTTGATAAACCAAGGATCGTTTCGATGTGGAGAGATGGTGATTCCAAGATTTACATTTATAAAACTTTCTTCAATCAATCCACTATCTAAAGAACCTCGTTTACCTGCTTCCACTCCAATATTCAACAATGAGAAGGATAAAGAGTTGATCAGCGGTATACCAATTCCAAAACCTATGCCATATTGTTTAAGTTGTGTGTCATTAATCTGTAAATAAGTGGAAGAGCTTGAAAATGAAAGGCGATAAGTTGAAATTTTCCACCATTTTTCTTCTGGTCCGATAATAGAACTGCTAAAAGGGTTGTATTGAATGGCGAATGAATAATTACGGGAATTTCTCATTCCATCCGTAATTGAATCGGTTACATTATTTTCATATTTAAAAACTTCGCTATAACTACCCCAATCTTGCAAATCATATTGAACCGTAAATATCAATCTGCGGAAAGCATTCAAATTGTTTTTATACGGAATTCTTTTTTCCAATGAAGTAGCAAAACCGATTTTCTTTGGGAAATAAATTCTTCCCCATTGGGATTCGCGATATTCAACGGTATCTACTAAAGATTCTGTCACCAAGTCATTAAATGAATGTGATAAAAATTCTCTCTTGGCATATAATTTAGAAGAGGCATTGAGGCTACCTCCGAAATTAAAAAAACTGGTTGAATTTAATTTTCCTCTATAAAGAAATCCACCTTCTAAAACAAAATCAGAGATGAATGTATTTTGTGTTGTTTTAGCATGTAAAAATCCTGAATTAATATTTTGATTATCTATAATTGCACGATTACTTGTTTTCAAGCTTCCAAATAAATAAGCTAAATTCATTCCAACACTGAATTTATGTTGGCTATTATTTACTACAAAAAAAGAAGTTCCAGTATACAATCGATTTATCCCACCTTTTCCATCAAACTTATGGGTGATATCACCAATTACAGCATTTGTTTCGTGCGTAGAAAAGCTATAACCTATGGAGCTAATGGGCGTAATTCCGAATGAAATCCCCCAACGTGGAGAAATAGGTAATCCCATCGAAATAGCTTTTAATCCAAAGGTACTGGCAGTGGCTTCTGAAGTAGAAGAGGCCATGTTTAAATATTGGGCGCCTACACCAACATCAAAAATTGGACGGTGACGCATCAAAAAAGAATAAGATGCTGGATTATGAGAATTAAATTGAAAAGAATCACATAACGAGAGAGACGTTCCACTTAAGCCAAAAAATGAGGAATGAGGGTTAGAAGCAATATCACCAAATGCATAACGGGAATAAGGCGAAACACTAGAAGTTTGTGCATTTAAATTTTGCGAAGTGAAAATCACGAGGCAAAAACCAAAAATGCTAAGTATTTTGAAAAAGTAATATTTCATTTAGTCCTTTGAGGGTTAAAAAAGGGTCAGCAAAGATGCAATTTTTCAGATGATTGGCAAAAAAGAGATGATCACCACCTGTTAAATAAATATCAAGTTTGCCAAATTGAGATTCATAATCGGCCATCGTTTGTTTTATTTCTGCCAACATTCCTCTATAACAACCGGATAAGATTGAATCTTGGGTGTTCATTCCATTTAATTGCTCAAATTCTTTCGGTTCTATTAACGGTAATTTATCTGTAAAAGTATGAAGTGCTTTAAAACGCATTTGTAGCCCTGGAGAAATTGAACCGCCTAAATATTCGTTGTTTATTAGAAGGTCGAACTTTAAACAAGTACCACAATCGATAGATAAAGCATTGCCTGATTTGGAATTAGTGCTTATTGCCACCGCATTAGCAAGACGATCGTGACCAAGAGTTTCAGGACTTTGGTATTTATTTTTTATGGGAATAGAGGTTTTATGGGATAAAACCAACAAATTATGGTTAGCTGGAGAGTTCAACAAGAAATTAATTTCAACAACTGATGAAAGAATAATTTTTCCTTGATGTTGCTCGATAATTTGCGTGATTTTATCCTTATCGACTGAAAATGAATCTTGCTGAACAAGTTCTCGATTTTCGAAAAGTGCTGATTTTCCGCGTGTATTGCCGATATCGAGGATTAAATTCATGATGTAAAATTGAGAATTTTTTTAGTGTTTGCGATAATATTAAAAAATTATAACTTTGCCGACCCTTAGCAACATGTAAAGGATGATGGTGTCGTAGCTCAGTCGGTAGAGCAAAGGACTGAAAATCCTTGTGTCGGGGGTTCGATTCCCTCCGACACCACAGCTTTAGAGCCCTTGATTATCAAGGGCTCTTTTTGTTCATCTCATAGGGAATTCGAACTTTAATTAATTACTTTTTCAAGAGCTCAAATAATTTAGTATTTATATAAAGTGTTTCTTTCCAAACTTTTTTCGAATTTAATATTTCTATTTTTTCTAATTCCTTTAAATATTTTGCAGCAGTAATTCTTGAAATTTTTAATCGGTTTTCGAGGTATTCACTTTTACAATAAGGCTGCTCAAATAATAATTCAATTAATTCTTTACTGTAAATTTTTGCGAGCTTTTGTTGAACTAATTCTTTAGTTTGCTCAAATAATTTATTTATTCTTCTCACGTGAGCAATGGTATCATTGGATGTTGATTCTATTCCTTTTAAAATATAAAGAATCCAAGCCTCCCAATTATTTTTTGTGCGAACTTCTTGCAATAATTTATAATAATTGGTTTTACTTTCAATAATATATCCACTTAAAAATAGAACAGGGTTATCAAGTAGATTAGTCATAATCAAATATAAAATATTCATTATCCTTCCTGTTCTTCCATTTCCATCGTAAAAAGGATGAATACTTTCAAATTGATAATGTTGAATTGCCATTTTTATAAGTGGAGAAATATCATCTTCTTCATTTAAGAATTTCTCATAATTTCTCAATAGCTTATTGATTGTTTCCAAATTGTCAGGAGGAGTATAAATTACTTTTCCTGTTGCTGCATTTCTTAAATTTGTGCCAGGTAATTTTCGTATTCCTGCATTATTTTCCTCCAGAATTTTTTGAATATCAATAATAGCATTGGTAGATAAAAATGATTTCTTTTTTATAAAGTTCATTCCGAAAAGCATTGCTTCTCGGTAGCGTAACACTTCTTTGGTAGCAGTATCAATTTGAATACCTTTAGTTGAAAGAGCTTGGTATAATTTATCTTGTGTTGTTATTACATTTTCTATTTCCGAACTAGCTCTAGCTTCTTTCAAAATAACTGCATTTAGCAAAATTTCCGGATTAGGTAAAATGTGAACTATTCCTTTTAATTCTGCCAATGCAACTGAAGATTTTACTAGTTGCCTTAAAACTTTTACAGTTTCAATTTTATCTTTATTAGGTGGTAAAAAAGGCAGATTATTAAATGCAATTTCACTAGCCGGGATTATATTTTTTTTACTTTTTGTCATGTAAAGCGTTTTTACCTAATGCTCTTATCATGTAAAGATAATTAAAATATTTATACCTGACAAGTTTATCATGTATAGTTTTTATAAAAGATAAATGACAGCCATTTAAGCGAAATATTCTATGTTTAGATATTGCTTTAATGCATAAATTTTATCAAGATCTTCAAGAAAATAGTTCGAAAAAATGTCGGCCTCTTGCACAAACTAAATTAGAAAAGCCTAGTTAAATTACACTAGGCTTTTTTCGTTTTAATAGTTTCAGAACTTTAATCATAAAAAAATCCCGAACCTTTCGATTCGGGATTTAAATTCAGAAAATTTTATATTCTATTTTACAATCATCAACTTCTTGAACAGATTTTTTCCGTTTGATGCAACAGAAACGGTATAAACTCCGCTTGCCAAATCTTTGGTATCGATTTTAAAATTACTTGAATTGACTTTCTGTACAAAAATCAATTCACCCATTGTGTTGAATAATTTCAAATCAACTTCTACTCCGTCAAAATTTACGAGTGAAATATTCACTTCATTCATAGCTGGATTGGGATAAATATTCAAAGACAAAATATTTTCATTTTCATTCAAACTATTTGGGGCCGCCACTGGTTGATTTCTAATATTCGATCTAGAAGTATTTACACCAACACGGGTAGGTTCACAATCAGATGGTGAAGGAACTGTAATTGAATATCCCACATTTCCATTGGGCGCATTAACATCAGTATAGGAATGCACAAATTTTGAAACGGTATCAATAACTTCCCATCCTGTAGAGATTTGATAACGATTAATATAAAATTCAATGTAAGGAAAACCGATATAATCATCCCATTGCAAATAAACATCCCAATTTGCCTTTACTTCGCTAATCATATGGATGGATTTATGCGCCGCAATGAAGTTGGATTCATTCCCGCAGGAATCTACAGTAGCAAGTTTATATTTCCAAGCGTGAATATCGGAGGATGCCACTGTATCAATGAACAAACTTAAACTATCGTAAGGTTGCGTAGCGATACGAAAATATATTCCCGGAAAACTTGTTTCGCGGTAGATGCGGAATGATTCAATTCCGATTCCTGGTGTTTTTTCCCAAATGATCATGTTATTATTGGTGAGTGTATCCACAGTGATCATACATACTGGTTGCGGGAAAATATTAATGCCGTTTAATTGGAAAGCAGCTGTGCTTACACAGTTTCCGGCATCCGTTACGGTGAGGGAATAATTTCCTTCGGCTACATTCTGCAAGTCGGCCGATATTGCGCCATTTGACCATAGGTAATTGTAGGGCGAAGTTCCTCCGCCAATGGTTACGTAAACATTTCCTCCTCCGGTTTGACAGTTGGGTTGAATCACCTGATCCACATTGATGGAAGGGCCATTGTCATTGCTCAATGCCGCCGTGAAAGTGGTTGCACAATTATTGTTATCCGTTATCTGCACCTCGTATAATCCGGCTGCAAGTGAGTTTACAGTTGTTGCCGTGCTATTTCCGGCATTAGCATCCCATTGGTAAGTATAAGGAGACGTTCCTCCAGCAGCCACTAACTGAATTTCGCCATCTGCAACACCGCAGGAAGCAGGCGTTGTAGTAATATTTAAGTTGATAGCATCAGGTTCATTAAGCTGATAGGTTTTTAAGATAA
>JBIPLT010000056.1:0-14109 GCA_044368255.1 Flavobacteriales bacterium | reverse complement strand
TCCAGAAGCATCGCTGATGGTAACATCATACACACCGGCAGAAAGTCCAGTAATATCTTCGGTAGTAAATCCATTCGACCATTGAACTTCTATAGGCGCAGTGCCTCCCGTAATGGTTAAATCAATGGCACCATCAGAAAATCCATTACAGGAAATAGTGGATAAATTTTCAACGACGGTAGGTCCTGATGAACTATTCACCGCAACAATTCTGTATAGATTGCACTGGTTGGCATCCACTACGTTTACCGCGTAATTTCCGGCAGCAAGTGAGTCGGCTGTATTGCCGGTATCACCGTTGCTCCAAGTAAAAGCAAAAGGAGCAGATCCACCAGAAGTAACGTTGGCTACTACTGATCCGTCATCAAGTCCGCAGGAAGCGCCGCTTACGTTAGTACCCACAATAATCGGAACAGGTTCGTTAATTATGATAGAAGCTGTAGCAGAACAGCCATCGGCATCGCTAACCAATACAGAATAATTACCCGGACATAATCCCATTCCGTTGGCCACGGTTAGGCCATTGCTCCACTGGTAGGAATAAGGAAGATTACCTCCGGCAACGTCCACTTGCGCTGTTCCGTTGCATACTCCCGGACAAATCGGTTGGAAAGTGGAACCTTGTCCAACGGTAATAGGTGTGCCTACGTCTTGAATTTCTACCACAACGGTATCCAGACAGCCTAAGGCATCTATAGCCGTAATGCTAAACAATCCACTCGTCAAATTGAAAAGTCCATTCGGTGTTACACTTCCCCCGTTAATTTCAAAACTAACCGGTCCTTGCGCCGTGCTTGCGGAAAGGTTAGTAATATGTCCATTTTGCTGAAAACATAAATTATTTTGAACAGATAGGCCAACTTGGTCAATGGTTAGTGTATTAGCATAATTTACATTAAAAGTGCTATCGAACGAACATCCATTTTGATCAGTTATAGAAATAAAATTACTTCCAACCGTTAAACCCATGATGGTGTCATTATTATTGTTATTCGGAAACCACGTATAAGAATAAATAGTACTTCCGCCCGTTACATTTTGCACAAAAGCCATTCCTCCGGGAACCTGGGCACAAATAGGGTTTTGTATAACTAAATCAGCAGTAATAGGTGCCGGTTCTGCAACTAAAATATTTTGCTGCAAGGAACAGCCATTAGAATCCGCAGCTGTGATTCTATAATATCCAGTAATCAATCCGGTTGGATTAAAATTATTACCTATACCCGTTGCATTCCACGCATTGCCATCCGTAGAAAATTCCCAAATACATGAATATGGAAGAACTCCTCCCGTAAAAATGGTACTAATACCTCCATTGGATTGACCTGCGCAAATAACACCATTAACAATTGTTTGGCTATTTACGAACGCTGATGGTTGAGAAATAATAACATTATTAGAGGCGGTACATCCATTGTTATCAGTGGTTGTAAGCGTGTATAAGCCTTGAAAAGCATTAATGTTTGATAAAGTCAAAGAGGTGGTATTGGCTGGATCATTCCACAGATAGGTGTAAGGCGGTGTTCCTCCAACCACATCCATTGTTATACTTCCATCATTACCTCCGTAGCAGGTAACATTGGATAGACTCACCAAATTAACCAGCAAAGCGGGTGGTTCGGAAACAGAAAAAGAATCTAGTTTGGTACATCCATTTAAATCGGTTACCTCAATTTCCCATTCTCCATTTCCAATATTCAGCAAGAACGGGCTACCTTGATTACTGGGTGGTTCGGGTGACCATAAATAAGTATAACCTGGTGTTCCACCCGAAACGCTGACTGTAATGTTAGCATCTGAACCACCAGGGCAAGAAACATTAGTGAAGTTACCAGAGGTTGAGATTAGTGATGGTTCAGAAATAGTGGCTACGTTGGTTACCATACAACCGTTTAAGTCGGTAACTGCCAAGGTGTAAACTCCTGGAGTAAGATTAGTAATTTGTTGCGTAGTTGGACCTGAAGACCACGCAAAATTATAAGGAGGCGTTCCACCGAAAACAATTGGGTTAGCACTTCCATCATTAAATCCAAAACAACTAATATTGTTAGAAGACATATTAATAACTGGAACAGATAAAATATCTACATTTTGAGAAAAGGGTGTTGAAACACATCCGTAAAGAGTGGCGGTTACGTTGTATATTCCGCTATTAAAGGTTTCGACTGAAGAAATACTCGGCGATTGGTCGGTAGATGTGAATCCATTAGGGCCTGTCCATGAAAAAATAGCTCCCGGAATAGGATCTGTAGAAAAGTTCAAATTCAACATTTCACATATTGGGCTATTACTCGTTGACGAAGGAGTGGGTGTATTGAGAATGGTAAATGCAGAAGGTAAAGTAAGTGTACCGTGGTAGGTGTCTATAGTTATTATTTGGTAAGTTGCAGCGGGTCTACTACATTGAATATTGAAAGTAAATTCAACGTTGTTAGGATCAATAAGAGATGAAAATGTGCCTATAATGGTATCTTGCGTGGTTCCGTTTATGAGTTTAGCTTGAATATTTGGAGCTGAAATGGAATAATCTGTTGTACTTCCGGTTATTCTAATAATAAAGTTGTTTTGACCTTTGTAAGCAGATGATGGGGTAATGGAATTGATACTTTGGGCAAAGCTGGAAGTTGCTAAAAAAGCAAACATGGCTAACAAATAGATTTTTTTCATTTGATTTTATTAGTGAGGCAAATATAAGTCTTGATTTACTGTAAACAAAAATAAAACATATAAAAAAACCCGAACTTTTCGGTTCGGGCTTTTTTATATTGTAATGGTTAGATTACTTTAAGTGCTTAGAAAGGATCTTAGCTAAATCAAACATTGAAACTTGTCCTTTTCCTGCGAAAAGTTCTTTCAATTTTGCATCAGCATTAATCATTCTGCGGTTTTTCTTGTCTTGAAGATTGTTCTTCTTGATATATCCCCAGATTTTCTTAACAGCTTCAGTTCTTGGAACTGTTGCTGTTCCAATAACTGCACCAAGTGTAGCACTTGGAGTTAGAGCCTTCATGAAAGCTGCATTCGGTTTACGAGCAGTCTTTTTCTTTGGAGCTTTAACAGCTTTGGCTTTCTTAGGAGCAGCAGCTTTCTTAGGAGCAGCAGCTTTTTTAGGAGCAGCAGCTTTCTTAGGAGCAGCAGCTTTTTTAGCCGGCTTCTTAGCAGCAGCTTTTTTCGTTGGAGCAGCCTTCTTAGCGGCAGCTTTCTTTTTTGGAGCAGCTTTCTTAGCCACTACTTTTTTCTTTGTTGCTTTCTTTGCCATAATTGTTTTAGATTTAATTCTGGCACCAAGGTAAAGAAGGAATTAATACATACAACCTATTGCCTATAGAATTTCATTAACAATTGAGTGTGTCCTTTTTTCAGAGGGGGAAATAGGTCTTTTCAGAGGGAAAAAAACTTTGGTTTTTTTTACCTATGAAAAAACTCGGAAACCATTGGTATTATTGAGGAAATTGAATGTTACCATTGATAAAAAAATAATTCCCCCAATGAAAGAAAAAAAGATACGAATTTCTCCCCTCTGAAAAACGAAAATTGTTAATAACCCTAAGACTTAATCCCCCGTTCGCTTATAAAAAACAAAAATGACCAGCAGAAAATTCATCGAGCACGACCAAAACCTTACTATTTCTCCCGATAAAAACAGGTTTCATTTATTAATTTACTTGGTAAAATATTCACTTCTATTTATTATTCGATATATTCTACTCCATTTCGAATGACCAAAACCGAAATTCAAAAATAAGACTCGCTTAAAATCAATTTAACACCAAGTCTTGGCAGCACCTAAAAATTTTGCTCATCCGATTCCGATTTAAATCGTTTAAATGATGGCCTTAAAATTCGATTTGAGCGGCTTTTTTCTCAAAAACGAGCAAATGGTCGTTTCAAATCTCCCAAAAGAACTGAAGGTCGTTTTCTGAAGCTCCTTTATTTAAACCTACTTTTAGCTGGAGTCACCCTTTAACTTGGAGGTAATTTAATTGATTATCAAGAAATACATTATTTTCAAAGCATGAATTCAAACTTTCATAAGTTTTTTCTCGCCTGCCATTCTATCCCTTTAAAATTTTCATCCTTTAAAATCAGTAGCCTGTCATTATTCCGCACTAATATTTATCAAACCATCA
Source organism: Flavobacteriales bacterium (assembly GCA_044368255.1). Classification (GTDB taxonomy): domain Bacteria; phylum Bacteroidota; class Bacteroidia; order Flavobacteriales_D; family UBA2798; genus CAMBFX01. Next base: position 9,979 of record JBIPLT010000056.1, on the reverse strand, counting down.
TAATTTCATGAAACCAAACACAAGTTATATGTTGTTCTATATTAAAATAATCTTTTTGTTTTTTATCGCGATCGTTGCGGTACTTAACTTTAGACAATGGGTAAACGAAGGAGATTCTGAATAAGTAATATTCTGTATTTTAAACATCTGTTGTTTTGAAAAGTCAACCTGTGTTTTATGTCGCATTGTGATTTATTCTGAATGGACATAGCTAAAACCTTTCTAGAAATATGGGTGATGATGATTGTTTTACTTCGATTCAAGTTGACTTAGGAGAAGATCAATGATTATGTGATTAATCTTCCTAGTTTACTTTCTACCGAGATAAGTGGGGTTTCTTAACACGTGTCAACCAGTGCTAATGCTCAACAAATTTCGGTTTCTTTTAATGGAGATTATTAGTTGGAAGCGGGCAATAATGGTTGTAAGTATTTTTTGACTCAAAATTTAGTGAAAATCAATTCATAAAAAAGCCGAAGTATTTCTACTTCGGCTTTTTAATTGATCATTTATTTCTTTATTCCATCAAAGTCATCTCCACACGTCTATTTTTCTGACGACCTTCTTCGGTAGAATTATCGGCAATTGGTTTATCTGAGCCATACCATTTCACTTCGAAACGAGTAGCTTCAACGCCTTTTTTGGTTAGATAGGTTTTTACTGCATTAGAACGATTTTTAGAAAGTAACGTATTGGAAGAAGCTTTACCTACATTATCAGTATGTCCTTCAATTTTCAATTTCCAACCAGCATGTTTTTTCATTAATTCAGCTAATTCATCAAGAGCTGAATTTGATTCTGCTTTAATTACTGCTTTGCCTGTGGTGAATTCCAAATTATTAAAAGCTTTCTTCACAATTTCTTGTTCTTCAATTGTCAACTTAACTGTTTCAGCTTCCTTAGGGAAACGGAAATATCCATCTCCTTCTATAAAAGCTTTTTTACCTCTCAATTCAGGGTTGCTAACATAAACTTCTTTTAACGTATCACCTTCAGAAGTAATTAATTTGAAATACGCTTTTGATTTATCGAAATTAGTTTTGAAATTAAATTTACCATCTTCAATGATTACTTCTTCTAGCACTTTGTTTCCATACGCCAACAATTGTAATTTAATTTCTGGACAACCCCAGTTTTGTTGTGGGCCCACTTTTGTTGGACATTTATCATCGATATCTCTTAATTTATCTCCGTCAGTATCTGGGCAACCAACAAATTCTTCTAAGCCTGGAGTTTCAGGGCAATCATCTTTATGGTCTGGGATTTTATCGCCGTCTTTATCTGGACAACCATTAAATTCAGAAAGTCCTGGAGTCTCTGGACATTCATCTTTACTATCCACAATTTTATCGCCATCACGATCCGGACAGCCATTGAATTCTGCTAAACCTGCATCGTTCACACATGAGTCTAATTTGTCAATGATTTTATCTCCGTCTGTATCTGGGCAACCATTAAATTCCATTGTGCCTGGTTCATCTGGGCAAGCATCTTCTGCATCTTGAATGCCATCTTTATCTCTATCAGGGCAACCTTTAAATGCCCAAATTCCTGGCTGATCAATGCATAAATCTTTTTTGTCAGAAATTTCATCCTTATCACGATCTTTCACTTTTCCATAAGGAATTGGAATTTTTAATAATACATAAATATCTGCGCCATAAATATCTTTTTTGCTCTCTCCATTTTTTGCATAAGCCATTATAGATGAAAGATTATTTGTTCCGATAACTAATGGACCAAGGCGAAGCATTGCTCCAAATTGTGTATTTCCGGTTGCGTTCCAGCTGAATGGAACTGACATTCCAAACCATTTATGATCCCAACGAGGAGCTAAACTGATTGTGGTGATATCATGACTTTTGTTTGGGTTTTTCTTAAATTGTAGAGCAGCATAGGTAGTCATGTTTACATAAAAATCTCCCCAAATATGATAATCTACTTGTAAGCTTAATGCCGTTGGAAGATTCATGTTAAATGTTCCTTCATCAGGAATAGATGTAAATAAAGTATTAAGCGTAGAATCAAAATCTCCGATTGGCCCCTCATTAAATTGAAAAACATTAATATTTAAAGAATCATATCTAGCTCTAAAATTTCTGCTCTCGGAGCCTTTATCATATCTAACACTCCCTAAATCCATAATAGAGGCACCTATTCTTAGTTTGTAAGGTGTTTTGTAACGATACCATTGGTTGGTTTCACCATCCATATTGTATTTGTATTTTTCATGATGAGCATCTTCGGCATCTGGTCTCCATTCATAAACAAAACCTAAATCAGCTCCCATTGAGAATTTAGAGAAAAACTTATATTTTAGATTTCCATCAGCAACATCAAAATTGGTAGAGTGACCATACTGAACATCAAAAGAATTTAAGTTTACAATAGAATCATTAATGAATTCATAATCTAAATTATCGGCAAACAAATAAGCCGCACCCAAACCTTGTAAAAGTTTTGCCGTTCCCGCTACTTTCATATAATGCTTCCCGTCATCTTTAATTACTCTTCCGTATGATAAACCATATTCAGCCCAAGTATTTGTTTGAACTGAAAATCTTTCGTTTTGAAAATCTTTCAACCAAAGAGACGGAACAATTAATTCATTATACATTAACTGTGCTAATTCTGGTTCTACTCCATCCACATTGGTATAACTACGCACTCTCCAATTAAAACCAATGGCTGATTTTCTATCTATGGTTATTAAAAATGAAGGCGCCGACAAATGGGCATTGGCAAAAACAGATTTATTCTTCCCGCCATCATTTACTGTTAAATAATTATCTTGAAAAGTTGAATCGTTGAAGCGGGGAAATTCTAAACCATTAGCTCCTTTTTGATGAAACAAAGCCCCTGGCTTCAATCCAACGTAATTATTATTTACATTAAACCCAAAGCCCACGAGATTAATGTCCACTTTATAACGGCTGTCCACCATATAGGCAGGGTTCAAATGAACGCCTGAAATACCTGAGTAATTACTATTGGCAAATCCCAAATAATCTTGAGCCTTCAAGTTGGGTAGCGTTGCGCATAAAACAATAAGGATAGATAGAAGTTTTTTCATAGCTGATTTATTACAAATTCAAAGGTAGCACTCTTTAGTGGATTAAAAAATGATTTTTACATGTAATGGGCTACGGTTATTTCACCGTATAGGAGAATATTTTTCCAAATGGATTACCTACGACAATTTCAGGGTAAGAATCATTGTTAATATCATCCATCATAAATAGCGTGCTTCCTGTAACTGGAAACTTATCATTTACTAAGCCATCTGCATTGATCACATACACTTGATTATTGGATTTATCTAGAATACCTATGCGAATACTTCTATCATTAAGTGTAAAGGCCAATAAAGGTGATGTTAAATCAGATTTTAAAATATGTTCAAAAAGTTGCTCCTTGTTCCATGAGTGAATGGTAATTTTCGAATCTTCTTGCAATAAAATATCTTTTTTACCATCGGCGTTTGCATCAATCATGGTAAAATAATGGTTGGGACTAAGATTTCTAATCGTTAATGAATCCATTCTTCCATTGAAATATTGACGATAGATTTTTCCGAGGCTATCGCTGTAGGTGATATGACAATTATCAATTTCTTGGCCGGCTTCGAACCAAACATTTGAACCCGAACGATCCTTCAAAGATTTTTTTACTTCATGACGCACTTTTCCTTTTCGGTCTACTATGTAAATATTTCCGCGGATGTCGATGATGAAAATATAATCTTTGCCACCAATTCGATGAAATTCGGCAGGCTGCATGATGATTGATTTTGCTCCTGCAAATTCCCATCCTTTAACCACTTTTCCGTCTTTATCAATTACAGAAATATTATTTTCACATGGAATAAAGAAACGATAATTTTTATCAGATTCATAATCAAAAATAGCAAATTGAGCAGTAGCTGGTTTTGCCAAATTCACTGGGAAACCTGCAAAATAATTTCCTTTGAGATCAATGATATGCAATTGAGATTCGGTGCAGAATGCGATTTGTAATTTTCCATTGTTCAACATATCCACTTGCTCTACCTTGCCGATAATTTTTTCAACCATTTCTTTTTTCCACAGCAATTTTCCGGTATTACTAATGAGATAACATGTAAAATCATCGTCTTGTACAAAAATATCCTTTGCTCCTGTTTGATGATTTAAAACTAATTGCGGTGTCATCGTGACATTGGTATCCAATGAAAATTCCCAGAATGTATTTTCCTCTTCTTTGAATGATGGATTATATCTCATGTAGATATGATTGTAGAACATTCCTTCGGATCTGGATAATTGCCAAGAAAAAGCATCAAACCGCCCGAATAAATCTTTATTTATTTCTAATTGTGGAATCCATCTTTCATTCATCACCGGCTGTAAAATATCTTTCATTTTACCAATATTGGAATAATAAAAAATATTGGCCTTATCACTTAAATTTTCATTTACATAATTGACAAAAGTTACGTTTCTTGCTAATACATTCTCGCTTACTAAATCGGAAAGATAACGCTGAAGTGCTGTTGGAGATTCAGAGAAAATAATATGATCTTCTACTTCAATAAAATAAGGATTATTTAAATTCTTGAATAAATCTCCCAATAGAATGGAGAAAATTCCTTTGGCCTTTAACTGACGAATTTCGACACCCTGCGCCAAAACAACAGGACGAGAAGCGGTGTCTAACTTCAAAGAAAGTTTTTCTAGCTCACGTGCGGCATTTCCCGTTTCATTCTTTCGAATAATTAAAAATGAATTGTCCGATAAAAGCGAATCATAAGCCACATTAAATAAAACCATTTCATTTCCTACCCAAGATAAAATACTTTCTTTTAAATTACAATCATGATCTCGATTAAAAGCATTCAGTACTTCTCTGAAATTATCCAATTGATTATTTTTTTTCAACCAATTTTCTCTATCGTTGAAATAAACTTCCACATCACTTAAACCTAAGAAAAGCATCTGGGAAATCTTTTCGGGTACGTAGCGAGTTATAGCAAAAGATTGCGGTTGCTGATTTTTAAAAATGGAAAGCATCTCGTTACTTTTATCACTCAATGCAGAGAAACCGCTAAATGAAAGACTGTTTGGGCCAATCACCAAATCTAACTCCGACATATCGCTATAGGGAGATATTCCTTGTAATTGTGTCAATATTTTTTTACTTCCTAGCGTTTGTAAAATTCCTGGCAAATAGCGATGCTGAAGGTAAATATTTGCATCTACTGTTTTTGAAACAGTATGATTCAATTTTTTAAAAACGGGATTATCATCAAACACTTTTCCTTCCATCAATCTACTTAAACCTGCTTCAATTAAACTTTCGGAATCAGAAATCATGAATACTCCCGAATGAAATGCTGCTTTCAAGGTAAACTTACCTGCATTAAATTGATACAATGAAATTCCTTCAAATTCTCTTGTGATAGAAGGTTCTCCATCGCTTAAACTAGAAATTAATTCGATAGCATTTTCTTCGCTCTCTGTTTTGGAAAGTGCCACAAAGAAATTAATTCCACCGGCGGCTTGATGCAATGAAACAACCAAAGGATTTTGTGTGAGAATAGCTATAATTGAATTATTTTTTAGGGCAGCCTTTTCAATTCTTCTTCCTATTTCATCCAATTGTGAAAACGGCTCTTTAGCTTTCAAATCGGGCCACATCAAATTAGTGGTGGTTAATTTATTCCAAACAGAAGGTAAATCTCTTATTTCAAAAATAACTGCGGCATCTTCGGGAATTGCATCTAAAGCTCTTGCTTGTTTTTCGGTAAATCGAGAAAAAAATAAATAGCCGATGAATACTACTCCTCCAGCAAGAAGAATCAATAAAGTATAATTAAGAATTTTTCGGTTCACGACTCAAAATTATCAAGAGAAAGCCTCTCCATGATTCTGGAAATTGAAATGTTTAAACAATAATTTGTGAGGAAACTCAGAATAAATCTAATTGAGAAGGCAAAAGTGTAAAACTTTGGCGGTGATGCTTACAGCTACCAAACGCACGAATGGCATCACGATGGGCTGTGGTGGGATAGCCTTTGTTTTTTTGCCAATTGTATTGCGGAAAATCCTTATGAAGCTTATCCATGATTTCATCTCGATAGGTTTTTGCCAAAACAGAAGCGGCTGCTATCGACTTATATTTTCCATCGCCTTTGATAATCCAAGCGTGAGGAATATTCTTATAGGGATTGAATCTATTTCCGTCGATTAATAAAAATTCGGGTTTCATTTTCAATTGATCAATGGCTAAATGCATGGCTAAAAAAGAAGCATTGAGAATATTTATTTCATCAATTTTTTTTGGAGATACAATCCCAACCGCAAAGGCTAGCGCTTTTTCTTCGATGATTGGGCGCAATTTTTCCCGTTGTTTTTCACTTAATTTTTTAGAATCATCTAATTCCGGCAATGAACATTTATCAGGTAAAATGACTGCCGCAGCCACAACTGGTCCGGCCAAACAACCTCTGCCGGCTTCATCGCAACCTGCTTCAATCATCAGTTCTTTATGAAATCTTGTTTTGAGCATTGGCAACTTTTAAAATAGCATTCCAAATTACATCCGTTGTATGATTCCAAGAAAATTTTTGTGCTCTAATTTTACCTTTCTCGATTAGTGATTTCCGTAAATCATCTTCGTTTGCTAAACGCAATAATCCCTCTGCAATAGATTCAATTGAAAAAGGATCACAAAATAAAGCCGCATCACCAGCAACCTCTGGCAATGATGTTTTATTACCTGTGAGCACAGGAACTTCACAACGCATTGCTTCCACCAATGGAATTCCGAATCCTTCAAAATAGCTTACGTAAGCTAAAGCGAGCGCCGACCCTAAAGTGAGATGTAATTCTTTCAATTGTAAATGTCCAGTAAAAATAACTTTATCCGAATGTTTCATTTTTTCGAAGGCAAATTTAATATCTTGATTCCAAAAAGTTTTTTCACCCACCACCACTAATGGAAATTTATTTATCGATTTTTCATAATATAAATCGAAGGCAGTAAATAATCTTGCTAAATTTTTTCTGGGTGTAAGTGCGCCAATAAAAATAAAATAAGGTAATCCTTGTGTTAATGTATTTCGATGTTTTACTATTTCTTCATTGGATAACGGCAATAAAGATTCATTGGCTCCATTGTAACCAACATCCACTTTATCGGGGGAAACGTGATAGGTTTTAATGATATCTGATTTTGAAAAATCTGAAACGGTAACAATTCGAGATGCTTTTTTTGCAAACAACGGAAAATATTTTTTATAGTATCGATGATTTTTTCTTGCTAAATCTTGTGGGAAATGTTCGAAATTCAAGTCATGCATAACAGCTATGGAAGGCACGGGTGTTTTTAAACTTAAATATCCATCTGGCGACAAAAAAATATCAGCCTTGTATTTTTTTAAAGCTTTGGTCACTGCAAATTCAAACCAGAGATAAAATAAAAAAGGATGACGAGCAGGAAAACCAATCACATGCGCTTCGACATTAGAGGCGAAAACAAATTTTTTATCAAACGGGCGATCAAAAAGGAAAATAAATTGATGTTCGGGATGATTTTTTACCATTCGGCTAACCGTTTCATAGGTATACCAACCAAAACCTTCCATTTTGTTGCTAAGTAAAAACCTTGTATTTATCGCTATTCTCAAAGATTGAATTCTATTCGGCTAAAATAAGCATTGAATTTTGATTCCAAGAAGCAATATTTTAAGGGTAAAAGAGTTAATTTTTCGTTAATTTGCTCCTCAATTCAAAAAAACTATGGAAAAGAAGAATGAAAGTTTGGGATTAAACGCTGATAACCTGTTGATTTTGTTGTGGAGATGGAAAAAATCCATCATTTTAGTGATGTGTTTGGCCGTTGTGGGCTCGGCTGTAGTTTCATTAATCATCAAAGAAAAATTTCTTTCCACTGCCATTATTTTTCCAGGAAAAGCCAGTACAGTGGAGTTAGGTGAGAAATTCAACGTGGAGCAAAGTATGACCGCTTTTGGTGAAGAGGAAGAAGCTGAGCAATTATTACAAATTCTTAACTCCTCAGAGATTCGTGATTTCATTGTAAAAAAATATGATTTGATGGAACATTATGAAATTGATGCTGAATCTCCCTATGCGTATACTGAATTAGTAAGAGAATATAGTTCGAATGTTACCTGTGAAAGAACACGCCATAATTCCATTACCATTGATGTTTTAGATACCGACCCTGAAACGGCTGCGAATATGGCGAATGATATTGCGCGATTAGTGGATTCAACAAAAAATAGAATGATTCGCGAAAGAACGGTTCATGCTTTTCGTGTAATTGAAAAAGAATATTTTGATTTAATTAAAGAAGCCGAATTTTTACGTGATACGCTTACTTCATTGAGCAAAATGGGAGTAATTGCCAGCACAGAAGGTCAAGCGAAATTATATGAAGCCTATTCCAATGCATTAGCCTCTAGAAATCCAAGTGCCATAGAACAAGTAAATAAATTATTGGAAATTAATCGTAATTACGCCACTACGTATCGCTATTATGATGAGACGCTAGAATCAAAAAACGAGAAAATAAAAGATATGGAAATTCCATATAAGCAAGCGAAAGCAGAATTAACGATTTCTATTCCGCATAAATTTGGAATGGAACAAGCACGACCTGCCGAAAGAAAAGCTTATCCCGTGCGCTGGTTAATTGTTGTGATGAGCACCATCGGTTCGTTCTTATTCATGATTGGCTTCATTGTTATTTTTGAAAAGATGAAGCAGGTTAGAGCTGCTGTAAAATAATTTTTTGTGACGTTTACTTTAAATCGTTCGCTGATTATTTCATTGTCCGTCATTTTTCTTGCGGTCAATTTGGTATTGATTTACAATGGAAATTACCTTTTGAATTTACTTCCTCCTGCTATTATTGCTGGATTATTTGCCATTTTCGCTCCTGACAAATTATTTTGGTTTGTGGTTTTTTGCACGCCACTTTCATTAAACATGGAAGATTTTGACTTAGGAGGATTTAGTTTTTATTTCCCCACCGAACCTTGTCTTTTTGGGTTAATGTTTTTATTTATCATTAATCAATTGGCGCATCGCACCATTGATATGAAAGTGATCACGCATCCCGTTTCTATTGCTATTCTATTTCATTTATTTTGGATTTTTTGTACTTCGATTTCGAGTACAGACCCGTTTGTTTCTTTTAAATTTTTTGTAGTTCGATTATGGTTTATTGTTCCTGCCTATTTTTTCTTTATTCAAATTTTAAAAAATAAACCCAACTTCAAATTATTCTACATTTTGTTTCTCATCCCATTAACGGGAGTGGTTATTTATACTTTAGTTCAACATGCTTCTTATTTATTTGCAGAAGAACCTGGCCATTGGGTAATGTATCCGTTTTTCAAAGATCATACTTCGTATGGTGCGGTATTAGCTATGTTTTTTCCAGCCGCTTTGGGATTGTATTTTAGTAAGAGCATAAATTATTTAGCTAAGCCGTTTTTAATGGGCATTGTCTTTGTTTTGGCTATGGGAATTATTTTTAGCTATACACGTGCGGCATGGGTAAGCTTAGTGGCGGCCTTTGGTGTTTATTTGATTCTTCGATTAAAAATAAAAGCTAGCACTGTTTTTATTTTAGGAATAATGGGATTGTTTACTTTCTTTTCCTTCTACGAACAAATCATGGTAAGATTGGAGTTAAATAAAACCGATTCATCGGATGATTTGGGCGAACATGTTTCTTCTATTTCTAATATTGCTACCGATGCATCGAATCTAGAACGAATCAATCGTTGGGAATGTGCTATGGATATGTTTTACCAAAAACCATTGGTGGGTTGGGGACCGGGAACGTATCAATTTAATTATGCCAAATTTCAAAAGCCAGAAAATTTAACCATCATTAGTACGAATGCAGGTGATAATGGAAATGCACATAGCGAATATTTAGGTCCATTGGCGGAGCAAGGAATTTTAGG
>JBIPLT010000063.1:0-13329 GCA_044368255.1 Flavobacteriales bacterium | reverse complement strand
CCTATGACTTATTGCAGCTCAATTTTAATTTAAACAAAGAAACCTTAGCCAAAAGATTAAACGAGGCAGATGCCTTTGATAAATTAATTGAATTTAAGCTAAAAGACCAGTTAGAAATTGTAATCAATAATTTGGCAGAATCTGAAATAGAACGAATGACTTTTTGTTTCAAGTATAAAGGCGGTAAATGGGTTGCCGAAGAATATGACACTTTTGAATTAATGAACCGATATGACGAGTTAGCATTTGGTAATTTTGAAAAAATAGAAGCAATATGAATGAAGCAGAAACCATCCAACAATTAATTCAATACAACGCCGCTGACGGTAATGTTGCTATTGCGGTAAATCTTGCTAACGACACTGTGTGGTTATCTTTGAATGACTTAGTGCAGTTATTTGAAAGAGATAAATCCGTTATTTCAAGACACATTAGTTCTATTTATAAAGAGGGAGAATTAGTTAGAAACGCAACTGTTGCAAAATATGCAACAGTTCAAAAAGAAGGCGGTAGAGAAATTTCAAGAGATATAGAATACTTCAATCTTGATGTAATTATATCAGTAGGATATAGAGTAAAATCTAAAAGAGGAACAAATTTTAGAATTTGGGCAAGTTCTGTTTTAAAGAAACAGCTGATTGAAAATGCCAAAAAAAGTAGTGGCAGTATAGATTATGAAGAAAAATACTTACATCTGATAAAGACAATTACCATTGCAACAAATACTGCTCTATTAGACGATTTGACTACTTCAGAATCAAAAGGAATTTTAAAAATTCTTCAACAATATGCTTATGCATTGGAAACGCTGGATAAATACGACCACCAACAACTCACAATAGCTTTACCAACAGAAACTGTTGTTGAAACAGAAAAACTAACCTATGAAAATGCAATTCAACAAATTCGGATTTGGAGGGATTTTCAAAAAGCGGGTAATCTCTTTGGAAACGAAAAAGACCAATCATTCAAGAGTTCTTTAGCAACCATTTATCAAACTTTTGATGGAATAGATTTATACCCAACCATTGAAGAAAAAGCCGCAAATTTACTGTACTTTATTGTTAAAAATCACTCTTTTTCGGATGGTAATAAACGAATTGCAGCGGGATTATTTGTTTATTTTTTAGATATGAACAACAAGCTATTAAATAATTATGGAAATAAAAGAATTAATGATAATGCCTTAGTGGCTATAACCATTATGATTGCCGAGAGTAAATCAGAAGAAAAAGATATTATGGCAAAACTGGTTGTAAACCTAATCAATAGCAATAATTAATAATGAACGAAGCAGAAACAAGAGCAGAACTAATTGACCCAAAGCTAAAAGCTTGTGGCTGGGGCGTTATAGAAGGTTCAAAAATCCTTCGTGAATATAATATTACTGCTGGTAAAATACAAACTGGTGGCGGTAGGTCTAAAAAAATTATTGCTGATTATGTATTAGTTTATAAAGGCATTAAACTGGCAGTTGTAGAAGCTAAAAGTAATGATTTAGGCATTGGCGAAGGTGTGGCACAAGCCAAACAATATGCTGAAAAACTAACTTTAGAAACTACATATTCTACCAACGGAAAAGAGATTTATAGCATTTGTATGAAAACTGGTATTGAAGGTTTGGTTGATAATTACCTTTCGCCAGAGGAATTATGGAATAAAACCTTTGCCGTTCAAAATGAATGGAGAGAAAAATTTGCTACTGTACCCTTTGAAGATAAAAGTGGCACTTGGCAGTTGAGGTATTATCAAGAAATAGCGGTAAAAAACACTTTAGAAGCATTAGCAAATAATAAAGAACGAATATTACTTACCCTTGCAACTGGAACTGGAAAAACGGCAATAGCCTTCCAAATAGCTTGGAAATTGTTTCAAACACGTTGGAACTTAAAGCGTGATGGCAGTCGCCGACCAAGAATATTATTTTTGGCGGATAGAAACATATTAGCAGACCAAGCATTTAACTCCTTTTCAGCCTTTCCAGAAGATGCCTTAGTTCGCATTAAGCCAAGTGAAATAAAGAAAAAAGGAAACGTACCTACTAACGGAAGTATCTTCTTTACCATCTTCCAATCCTTTATGAGTGGTACTGATAAAGAGGGTAACCCAGCACCTTATTTTGGAGCATATCCACCAGATTATTTTGACTTCATTATTATAGATGAGTGCCATCGTGGAGGAGCAAATGATGAAGGAAATTGGAGAGCAATATTAAATTATTTTGCACCAGCAGTTCAGTTGGGTTTAACGGCAACACCTAAACGCCAAGACAATGTTGATACCTATAAATACTTTGGCGAACCAGTATATATTTATTCACTTAAAGAAGGTATTAACGATGGTTTCTTGACTCCATTTAAGGTAAAGCGTATCAAGACTACGTTGGATGATTACACCTATACCAGCGATGACCAAATAATTGAAGGAGAAGTTGAAGAGGGAAGAAACTATACCGAAAGCGATTTTAATCGTATTATTGAAATAAAGGAAAGAGAGGCGAAACGAGTTCAAATTTATATGGATGAAGCCAATCAGAAAGAAAAAGCCATTATATTTTGTGCTACACAAGACCATGCTTCGGCAGTACGTGATTTAGTAAACCAATATAAAACCAGTACTAATCCTAATTATTGTGTTCGTGTAACCGCAAATGATGGAGAAATTGGAGAGCAGTTTTTAAGAGAATTTCAAGACAATGAAAAAACAATTCCTACGATATTAACCACTTCGCAAAAACTATCTACTGGAGTAGATGCAAGAAACATTCGTAATATAGTTTTAATGCGTCCAGTAAATTCAATGATTGAGTTCAAACAAATTGTAGGTCGAGGAACTCGTTTGTTTGATGGTAAAGAGTTTTTTACGATTTATGATTATGTTGATGCTTATCATCATTTTGCTGACCCAGAATGGGATGGAGAACCATTAGAACCAGAGGCAGACACCGAACCAAAACAGCCAAAACTACCTTGTAAAGTTTGTAACGAAAGACCTTGTGTATGCGAGAAACCAGAAAAAGAACTGTGCGAAATTTGTGGAGAATTATTCTGTAATTGCAACAAGCAAAAGAAGGTTAAAATAAAATTGCGTGATGGTAAAGACCGAGAAATACAATCAATGATTTCAACTTCGTTTTGGGGTGCAGATGGCAAACCAATTTCAGCTGAGCAGTTTTTGAATAATTTGTTTGGCGAGTTGCCAAATCTTTTCAAAAGCGAAGCCGAATTAAGAAAACTTTGGAGCAACCCAATGACAAGAAAAGTGTTATTAGAAAAATTAGACACAGCTGGATTTCCAAAAAGTGATTTGTTGATAGTTCAATCATTAGTAAATATGGAAAACAGCGATTTGTTTGATGTTTTAGAATATGTTTTCAATGGCAACTACAATTCACTAACCAGAGAACAAAGAGTAGCGGCATCACAAGCCACCATTTTCGCATTACTTGACAACAAACAAAAGGAGTTCATAGAATTTGTATTAAGCAAATACGTTGAAACTGGTGTTGAGGAACTTGACCAAGATAAATTACCAATATTACTGACTAACAAATATCAATCATTGGAAGATGCCAAAAAAGTGCTCGGAAACGTGGGCGACATTAGCAAACTTTTTATTGAGTTCCAGAAGTATTTGTATGAAGAGAAGGTTGCTTAGAAAAAATGTTATATGGAAGCAACTAAAAAAAATGTGGATTGCGGTGTTAAGGAGGAGGTAGAAAGTGTTTGATTTTATTAACATAAATATTTTTTCTGCCCTTTTCGGTTTAGTTGGACTTTCTTTTGATATTTGGGGTGTTTGGAAATTATTCTCTGTTGAGCCAATTCAAATTCGACAAGTAGAAAAGACAATTTTCAGTGCTACTTTGGGAGATTGGTCAAAAGAAGAAAAAACGGATTATTTGTTAAACGAATTAAATGAGCAAATTCGTCAAGTTAATACTGAAAATAAGTTGCGTTCTAAAAAAGCTGTAAAATACAGAAGGTTTTTGATTATAGGTTTTGCATTGCAATTTGTATCAATAGTCTTATCCTATATTTCAACATTATAAATAACATATATGTATATCATCAATAAAGAAACCAATAGAATTGAAAAGATAGAAAGTACTACTTTCAAGCATTTAGGTTTTAGGGAGCGTGAGAACTTACAAGAATGGATAGCCAACAACCCATCTTGTTTAAATGAAGATATTTTAATCATCCAAAAAGAGTTTGATGGTTTTAATGATACTAACGAACGTTTAGACTTGTTGGCAGTTGATAAGCAAGGAAATTTAGTCATTATCGAAAATAAGTTGGATGATACTGGAAAAGATGTTACTTGGCAAGTAATCAAATATGCTTCTTATTGTGCTACCCTAAATTCGACACAAATAATAGCCATTTTTTCTCAATATCTTTTAAAAGTTGGAAGCAGTGATAACGCAGAAGAATTATTAACCGAATTTTTAGAAACAGAAGATTTTAGAGAAAAGTTAAACATTGGTAATTCACAACGAATAATGCTAATAGCTGGTGAATTTCGTAAAGAAGTTACATCATCCGTTCTTTGGTTAATAAATTATGGATTGCGGATTCAATGCTTTAAAACTACACCATTCAGACTTGGAGAGCAACTTTTCTTAAACATGGAACAGATTATTCCAATTAAGGAAGCGGAGGATTTTGTTATTAGTATGGCAAATAAATCAAGGGAAGAAGTAGGGGTGCAAGAAGAAAACAAAGAGCGTTATTCAGTTCGCTTTAATTTTTGGAAGCAATACTTAAATGAAATAAATAAAGTTACTCCATTGTATCAGAATGTAAGTCCAAGCAAGGATAATTGGATTGGTGGTGGTAGTGGTATGAGTTCTGTTGGTTATAACAGTGTTGCTACTCGAACTTACATTCGCATAGAAATTTACATAAATAGTGGGGATAAGAGTAATAATAAATCAATCTTTGATGCACTTTTTGCAAAAAAAGATATAATTGAATTAGAATTTGGCGAACCATTAACTTGGGAAAGGAAAAATGATAATGTTACTTCACGAATAAAATTTGAACTTAGCAACGTAAGTATTTTAAATGAAAAGGATTGGGAAAAAATGATTGCTTTTATGGTGGAAGTTGTTCCAAGATTTGAACGAGCATTTAAAAAGCCAATTCAAGAGCTGAGTAGAAAATAAAATGACAGTTCAAAAAGCAAGATTAATTTTAGGAGGCTATGCAGATAATTTTACCGATGAGGAAATTTTAGAAATAATTTCTATTTTAGATATTTTTGTTAAAGGTGCTATTCGCTCTATAGAGAGTGAAAGATTACAAAAATTTTCAAGCAATGAAAATTCAGTTACAACAGAGTATTAAGGCTCAATAAATAATTGTGATATGAGTAGCCAAACAATCGTTCGATTTAATGACCTAACTATTACAGGGGAGGCGGAGTTGATTTTAGTGGTCTTTTTCAGCCCTTAATTGTTTGGGGGAGGATTATTTGGAATGTTTGCTACAATTCTGCTGCGACTTTTGTAACGAATTATTTTTCATCACAAATAAACGAGGTTATGGAAAATATATTTTCGACCAGCACAAAACTAGCAAGAGCAATATTATTCATAGATGCAATGTTATTTGGATTTTCTTCTAAATCTTCTTCGTATAATTTAATAGCCGCCTTATATTTTTTAGAATTTCCGAATCCAAATGCTATTTGGAAAGATTTGCTCATTTCTTCAAAGCTCATAAATTTTATATTTAAAATGAATCATTTTCTTTTTGTTGTTGCAGTTTTAGAGAAATCATATAAATGTTTGTCACGCAAGGTTTAAACTCAGATTTGCAAGACATTTTATTATATCCTAAATATGCTTTTTTCGTTTTCCAAAGATACGCCCATTCATAATTGAAATCAGTACTTTCTGTATCTCCTTCACTAGCCCTACCGAAGAGATTTTCTAATTTTTTTAATACTTCACGCTGTTCTATGTTGTCAAATGTTTTTAGTACGATACTTATTGAGTGTAATTTATTTTTGTAAAAAGTAAAACTTAGTTCAGTTAAATCTTTGTCTAAAATCTTTATAGACTTTAAATTTTTGAAATAATACAGCTTTAAACCATTACTTTCTCCTTTGTATTCTAAATCTTTCTTATATAATTCAAAATTGCTTTCAAGTTTGAATTTGTTGATTCCATATTTTGCGTCCAGATTTGAAAGATTTTGCGACGAAACGAATACAATTTTTAAAAGACAGGAAAGTAATATTAAGTTTTTCATACAATTAATTTTATTATCAATGTGCGGATTAAAAAAATGTTTGCTAACGTATTGTACATACCCGAAACAAACTTTCGCTAAGCTAAACAAATAGTGTACTCATACGAAAGATTATTTAAATAAATAAGGCGAACCATTACAGAACGCCTTATTTATTTAAATAGTTTTCCACAGGCATAGTAGATTTCTACTATCCCAAAGATAATTATTTCTTATTGAAAAGAAAATTATAATAGATAAAATCTATTAATATATATTTTTTTATTACTTTTGACTATTGTTATTGTCATTTTCCGTTAAAATGAAGCAAAACAAAGCGTTTACAAATAAATCAAAAGAACTGTAAGCGTTTTGAATATACATACAATACATATTAATCTATTTTAAAACTTTTTATTATGCTACAAGAAAAGAAAAAAAGGGTCTGCCCACACTCTAAAATCGAGTTTATTCCAAAAAGGTCTAATCAGGTATTTATTAGCAGTCACGCAAGAATAGATTACCACAATAAAATCAACAACACAATAAGAAAAAATATGGCTTACATTAATAAGCCACTGATGAAAACCTACAAAGTATTTTCTGAATTATTGGCAGATAAGGATGAAGGGATTTTTCACAACGAATTTTTACTTGGAAAAGGTGCTTCTTTTGAAGTTTTTACAAACCTAAAAGAGTATAAAGAAGGAATTGCATATGCGGTATTTGAATTTTGGTATTTCAAAGTTGATGATTTACATTTTAAAGTAAAAAGATATGTTAGACGTAAATAGGAATCCACTCCGTATTTTACCTGCGGGGCATATTGCATTTAAAGATATTGATTATGTAGTTGATGTTGAAAAAACAAATAAACTGCTTGAAAAATCCATTTTTGGTGTTATTGTAGTAGGAGTTGGAGTTTTAATATTCTATGTAATTAAAGATGCAAAATCAAGAGATAAAAAATAAAGTAAAAATTGGTAGTATAAGCCAAATGTTTAAAGATGAAATTTACAAAAGCAATTTTTTAAAAACAACTTTATATATCGGAGGGGGAGTCGTTGGATTGTTCGCTTTAGGGGTTGTATTTAAAGCATTACACTATACAGCGTATAATTTTAAATTATTAAGCAGAACATTTAAATCATAAATTTATGGAAACAGAAAATAAATTAAATAAGAAAGTTGCCCTTTACTGCCGAGTTTCAACTCAAAATCAGACAACGGAGAACCAAAAGATAAGGCTTTTGCAATACGCCACTGACAATAAATTAAAGTACGACCTTTATGATGAAGTTGAATCTACGCGAAAAACCCGCCCAATAAAGCAAGCTGTGCTATCAAAACTACGTTCAGGAGAATATTCTGCTGTTATTGTCTTTAAACTTGATAGATGGGCAAGAAGCTCCCGAGAATTACTATTAGAGATTCAAGAACTTGTTGACAAAGGAGTTGGATTTATTTCTGTTTCTGACAACCTTGATTTTACTAGTTCTGTTGGCAGACTACATTTCCAAATATTGTCAGCTTTTAGTGAGTTTGAACGTTCTTTAATTTCAGAAAGAACTAAAGAAGGTCTAATTAGGGCAAGAAGCCAAAATAAACAGTTGGGCAGACCCAAAGGCAGTAAAGATTCCAAACCACGCCCTAAAAGTGGCTATATGCTTCGTGAGGTCAATAAAAGGAAAAAAGTGGACGAACAGAAAAACATTTATCTGCCCATTGAGAATTATATGAAGTAACACTAACTAGCTTCAAGAAAAATTAACTCATAAATCTATTCTCAACTTTGAGTAGAATTATGAGTTTTTATATTTCGGAACGGTAGCTAAAACATTTTAATCATCAAAGTCAAATTCGGGGATTATATATTTTACTTTTGGCACAATAATAATTTTTTTATAAGTGTTTTTTGCATAGTTATAGAAAAAAATAATTTAAAAAAATATTTCAATAGTTTTTATTTATAGTTTTTATGTAATACATTTGTATTTTAGTACTAAACATTGCCTGTGTTTGACTATTTGAACAAAAAAAAGAGCAACCACAAAGTTGCTCTTTTTCTAATAAAAAACTATCTTTTTCTAATTTCAATAGAATTTTCATCGGTCAAATCAAAGGAATCAATTAAATTTCTTAATTCTGGAAATTCTTTTTCTAACCTATGAACCGTTATCTCAATTTGGTTATAAACAATTTTATTTTCAGAAGATTTGTGACTTGAAGCATTTAGCTTTAATGAAATAAAAACGTCTGCTAAATCGGTTCCCGCTTCATATTCATCTTGTTTCTCAAGCCAATTATCGACTTTTATTTTAAAACCAATATTGTTTAATTGATTAGCTTTCCTTAACCAATCAGAATTTTCGCCTTTATCGGGGAATACCACAATCTGATATTGCTTTATCGGCTTCAAAAATTCGTGTTTTAAGCCACTTTTACTACCTGTGGATAACCAAGTGTATTCTGGCTTAAAAAGACTCATAATAACCGCTGTTTTTTCACTCTCAACCAATGCAATAGTATTTTTTTTGGCATATTTAATGAGATGTAAACCAAATAGGGATTGACAAAGATTAAATTCTTTAATTATATGGTTTCTTTTCAAAACACTATGTACCCAGTCTATTGAGGCCTTTCCGTCTTCATCTTTATAACGCTTACCATCTAGCCTAAATTGTAATATCTTTCCAGCGTGAACACGTTGTAAATCATCGATTTGCCAAAATATAGTTGCGCCATCCCATCGTTTTGAAGTGCCTATCAAATATTTTAATATAGCCTCTTTTACTTCGACATCTGAAAAAATTGTTTTAAGGAATTGGATAAAAGTATTCTGTTTGTAGTTCCTTCCACTTAGACGTACTAAATTATAATCGTGAAAACTCGGTTCGGCTTGTGGTTTATTTAAAACCTCTAACGCATTTTTAAATTCTCCTTTTGGGGAGCAATGGTAACCACAATTTGTCTCTCGGTCACAACGTCCAAATTCATCGGTTAAATACTTGCCTGTTTCAGTTTCTATGTATTTGACAAAGGTTCTTTTATTACATTTTGGACAAAGAAACTTCTTACTGCTTGTGTCTAAAGTATGGTTGAATAGTTTCATAAATCGGGATTTTAGAGCTTAAAAGCAAAATGAAAATTTCGATTAATTCGTACCATTCGTACTTTACGTATAACTGTTCGAAAAGTACGAATGGTACGTTTATATATTTTCACCTATTTTCTAAACTAGATTTCTTTAACCATTTCCTTATTGCACCTTCAGTAACTCCATATTTTTTTGCAATTTCTGTATTAGAAACGCCTTGATTTTTCAGCTCTAATACTTCAGCAACTTTTTTTTCAATATCTTTTTCGGTCACTTCTTTTAAATGCTCTCGCTCTATTCCATAGCTATGAAACTCAAATGAAAGAAAATTATGTGGTTTATGAATTTGACAAACACAAACGTTTTCAGAATCAAATTTAAATTCACTTTGCCTTACCTTTATTTGTTTTATATACCTTATGTTTTTGTCTTTTTGACTTTCTCCTATTGAAAAACAACTATCACAGAAATTCATCAACATTTTACTTCCAGATAAATCATTTCTTGTAATAGGTTTAGATAAATCTCTCTTAGGTGTGTGAGCAAGTGCCAATATTGAAAGTCCATATTTACTTTTTAAAGCTTTCAAAAACTTCATCAGTGGCAAAGCATCCTTAGCTTTTTCAGTTTCGTTTTTTAGGTAAGTTATGTTGTCAATAATTAAAATCTTTGCTCCTGTATCTTTGACGCTTTTCTCCAAAGAATATTCAATAAAAGACTCAACAGTTTGATTTTTAGGAATTTCAGAATCTGGACTAATTTCGATTCGAATAAAATTATCATCAAAGGTATAATGTTGTTCAAATTCTTTCGAATAACGGTTTTCAAATTGCTTATAAGAAAGTTCAAAATCAAAGTACAAAACGAGTTGTTTTTTAGCTTCTAAAGCAAAACCCTTAATAATTTCACCTCTACTGATACTGTTGCCAATTTCTACTGCTAAAATTGATTTTCCTAAATTGGTATCGGCAAATAAAATTCCTAGCTCACCTTCATACCAAAACTCTTCAAATAACATTTTTGGTTTTGGGCTAGTCTTTGCCAGTTCAATCCACTCGTTTGCTGTTTTTGCTATAAAAAAACCATTATCCAAGCTTTGGTGGTTTTCTAGTTTGCTTTCCATAGCATTGTCAATAACGGAGCTAAAATCTCCTAAACCGTTTGCCTGTGCTTCTCTATTACTCATAATCTTATTTATTTATGGGTTTTAGACTATTTTCTACCTCCGAGCGTAGAAAATAAACTCTCGACCCTATGCACAAGGGACTAAGGCGTTTTGATTTACACCAGTTATGGACTGTACTTATGTCAACGTCAAACATATCCGCCACGTTTTTACGTGTTAAATATTCTTTTTGCTGAATAGGTGTGTAGTTTTTTAAAAACTCGGCTAATTGGATTTTAACGCTCTCTGCAATTTCACTTTTTAGTTGCTCTGGCGTTGTCTGAATAAATTGAATTGATGGCATATCTTTTTGGTTTTAATGATATGCAAATAGATTAAAAAGTATATCTGTGGGTGACATGTGGGTAATGAAATAGTTACCCTTTTTTTATTTATTTAAATCTAAAGCATCAAAATAGTCTGTTAAATCTCTGTCTTTTGAATTATAAGAACCGTTCATTAAATTTCTTGCGTTATCTTTATCACACCCTAAAATATATGCCAAAAGTCGATATTTTTCTAAATCTTTTATATTTAATTTTCTTATTTTTTTGTCAACATCTAATACTTTATTCGCAATTTTAAAACGTTCAGATAAATTTAATTCTTTACTTTCAAATATTAAACTTCTGTTTATTTTTTGATTTTTTTGCTGAAAAGTTTGAGGAGTTGTTTGATTAAAATTATTAATTTTATTTTCTAAAAATTCAATAACTCTTTTAATGCTAATTATTTTATTTACCCCAGCTTCAATTTCTTTTTCTTCTTCTTCAGTGGGTGGAATGTAATCAAATGGTATAATAAGGGGAACTTCAGTATAATATATACTTCCATATAAAAAATGTAATTCTTTCATTTTTTTTAATTCGATTTCTAAAAAATCTTGCTCGATATTGTCCTCAAAGCTACCTAAATAATTGTCTAGAAGTGAAGGGTATTCATTTAAATAATCCTTGAATGATTTATATTTAAAATCTTCCATAATTTGCCTGTATTTTAAATTGTTTGAACCTCATTTTAAACAACTTTTTTGGTACAATATATACCAAAAAAATAATAACATGAAATTTTTATAATATTTCTGTACTATTAGATTTTAATTCTATTTTAGGATTTTTGTCTTTTGTTTGGTTTTGATATTCAATTCTTTGTAAATCTGCTTTCATGTCTCTATCTTCTCTTTCGTTAATATATGTATATACCAAACTTTCTTTTGAATGTCCCGTTACATCCATTATTGTCTTTGTCATCCAATCTTTATTTTTATTGGTAACAAATGACCTTCTAAAACAATGCGAGGTAATAAACTCATATTTTGGATGAAGTCCCAATTCTCTTCGGTTTGTTTTAATATTATGTTTTTTTCCTTTGGTAAGCTCATTAATTCCGGCCAATTTACAAACAACTTTAGCATACTCATTTAATTTTTGTTCTTGTAATTTTTTTGGCATACCGTTTTCTAAAATATCAATTATGTTTTTTTCATTGATACTTATTGTTATTTCTTTACCTGTTTTTTCCTGTATTATATCTAAATACATAAGCCCCTTTTTATTATATCTAATGTTATCTCGGGTGATATTGAGCAGGTCGCCACCCCTTTGTCCGATTGCACAACCTAATAAAATCCAATTACGGGCGTTGTTTAGTTTTTCAGTTGTTAATGAAAGGTTTTTTGTTAATTCGGGATTTTCTTTTTTAAACTCTTTGAGTTGCTCTTCATTAGTAAAGTCTGCAATTCTAATTTGTTCAATTTCCTGATAGGACAAAGTATGTATGTATCTGTCTTTGCTTTGTTCCCTAAAATATTCTATGGTTTTTGAATATGGAGTAGTGGGAATTTCTTCTTTTTCCGCATCTCTACATACTGCCTTTAACATTTCTAAATTTTTCCCCGAGTAGTTTGTCGTGTATTCTTTAGTGTTAATAAGCCAATTTTTAAACTTTTCAACAAAAGGTTTTGTTATCTCTAAAAATTGAATTTGTTTTTTAATTGAATCTTGATAATTAATAATTAACTTTTTGAAGGTGTTGTAATTTTTTATAGTGCTTTTGTCTAAACCTATTTCACCCCCTTTTTTAGTTCGGGTATTTGCGTTATCAATTATGCTATCAATATGATTAATTAATAATCCTTTGTCTTTTTTTTCAACACGTTTAAAACATTCGTTTATTTTAGTTTCGAGCCAGTGATTGTCAAATAAAACCCCCTTGCCTAAGTCTTTGTTTTGTTCCTTGAAAATATGTGAATGTAACTTGTCTAAATTTTCGTGTAGTTCTTGTTTAAATTCTTGGTGTTTGTCAAACGCAATTCCTAATTCCTCATTTCCTGTTGGGCGTTTTTTAGTATTACTAGGAATAGGTCGGTTTGTAGATTCGCTCCAATCTTTCGGATTTATAGTAAATCCTGTTTTTGCTTCAATCATTTTACCTCTTCCAGTAGATAGGTAAACACTAATTGTAACGTTTTTGTTTGCGTTACTTCTAATTCTAAATTTTACGGTTGCCATTTTATTATCTTTTGAAAGTTTGAACAATTCAAAGATAGCACTTAAAACAACATGTTTTTAAACTTGCCAAACATTTGCCAAACATTTTTCAGATTCTATTCAATTTAATTAAACTTAATTCACTATGTTTACAATGCTTAAAAATAGCTTAAGCATTGATTTTGTGAGTATATTTAATTTTTTTTTAATGTTTACAGTAGTAGTTAAAATCATCAAATTGAACTAAAAGGCGTGTAGGTTCGAGTCCTATTATCCGCACTTTAAAAACGCAAACCCTTATTGATTAGGTGTTTGCGTTTTTTGTTTCTAATAGTTGAC
>JBIPLT010000261.1:0-4291 GCA_044368255.1 Flavobacteriales bacterium | reverse complement strand
CAGGATTGTTTGGAGAATACAACAAGATGAAAGTAGGATTGAAAACTAAATTCATTCGCCCTTCGCAAATAGAAATATCCCAAAAACAATTCACAAAATCAACTTCTGCAAAAGTAAATTCGATGGAATTTCATGGCGAAACTTATTATTATCATTTAAAGCATAATAAATGGGGCCTAATCACCGTTTCCAGTTCACAGAAGATAACCACTAAGGAAGTTTTTATTAAACTAAATTGAACAGAATTATTACCTTAACTTTGTAAAATCTCAATCCCTAATCTTGAATTTTGAATCATAATTTCCCCACATTCACTAAATTCTGCATCTGCCTTTTGTCAATGTCGTTTTTCATCGAATGTAAAAGCAGTTTAAATACAGAAATCAATCCCAATAGTGAGAGAACTGGTTTTGAAAAAACAAACACAGCAAACAAATTACCTTGGTATAATGGAGATTTAAAAGGATTTTCTGATAAAGTTTACGTTCCAAATATTAAAACCGCTTTCATTCATAAAACTGGACTAGAATTAAACGAACCCGTTATTTTACTCAATAGTCAAGAATCGGTAACGCTTCGTTTTGACGACCTAGAAGGCTATTTAAAAGATTATTCCTACACGCTTGTGCATTGCACCAAAGATTGGGAAGAATCGGGCTTAACAGAAACAGAATACATTGAAGGTTTTTTCATCAACCCAATTACTAATTATAAAGTTTCATTCAACACCTACCAAAAATTCATCCATTATCAACTTTCACTTCCCAATGAAGATTTGAAAATTCTCAAATCGGGAAACTATGTTCTAAAAGTTTTTTTAACGAGTAATCCTGATGATTTAATTCTTACAAGGAGATTCATGGTTTATGAAAATAAATCAGAGATAAAACCTACCGTAAAAAGACCTTCCGATTTAAATGAACGATTTTATAAACAGGAAATCGATTTTTCGGTTATTCCAGCAGGAATTGCTACGAATAATACCTTTGACATTTACATCCGTCAAAATTCTCGTTGGGATAATATGAAAACAGGATTTCAACCCGTTTTTTACAGAGACAATGAACTCGTTTATGACTTAGATCAACCCGACATTTTCAATGGGGGAAATGAATTTCGTTTTTTCGATATTCGAAGTGTAACTTATACCACCGAACGCGTTTTAAAAGTAGAAAAAACAGATTCTTTATTTGAAGCTTTACTTGCTGGAGATATTTCTCGAGGATTAAAAAAATACCTCACCTATCAAGATATTGATGGTAAATATCTCATCGAAAATCAAATGAGCCCCGATGATGAACATCATTCAGAAGCCGATTATTTATGGGTCAATTTTACCTTACAAAGCGATAAACCGATTACCGATGGAACGGTTTATATTTTTGGCGCTTTAAGTGACTGGGGATTCTCTCCAGATTTACGTTTGATGTATGATGATTCCTTAAAATGCTATCAAAAAAAGGTTCTTTTAAAACAAGGATATTACAATTATCAGTATGTCTTATTAAAAGATAACCAACCGGCAGCCAGCGAAACGGAGTTGGAAGGCGATCATTTTGAAACCGAAAACTCCTACTCTATTTTTGTGTACTTCAGAGATATAACTAATAATTACGATCGCCTAATTGGCTACAAACCTTTCTCTTCCATTAACTTTTAGGTTGTGAAAAAATAAACTTACTCTCTCCTAAAAACAGGTACTTGGATTTACTACATTTACCATAAACTCAAAACTAACATCTATGGTTACTGAAGTTACCGAAGGAATTAAAGTTAGTGTTACCACCAAATTCATGGAGGATTATTCCAATCCTGAAAATGATTATTTTATTTTTTCGTATCAGATTAGAATTGAAAATCAAAATCCATTCACCGTTCAATTATTGAATCGTCATTGGGAAATTTGGGATTCTCTTTCTGGAAAACGAATCGTGGATGGTGAAGGC
Source organism: Flavobacteriales bacterium (assembly GCA_044368255.1). Taxonomy (GTDB): domain Bacteria; phylum Bacteroidota; class Bacteroidia; order Flavobacteriales_D; family UBA2798; genus CAMBFX01. Next base: position 2,345 of record JBIPLT010000261.1, on the reverse strand, counting down.
GTAGTTGGACAATTACCGATTTTAGAGTCTGGTGAAAATTACCAATACGAATCTGCTTGTAATTTGGACAGCGAAATTGGTAGTATGAAAGGAATTTACACATTCAAAAGATTATCCGATGGAAGTAAGTTTGAAGTATCAATTCCCGTTTTCTATTTGGAAGTTCCATTGAGAGCTAATTAAAAACCATAATAAAAAAAAGCCCCCTTTTCAGGAGGCTTTGTATTTAAATCTTAATAAAATTAATCTTCCATTGGAATTTCATCTTTTTCCTTCGTAGAAACCATTCTCTCATAAGTTTCCTTATTAGCAACGATAACATTTTGGAAATCTCTGAAACCTGTTCCTGAAGGAATCAAATGTCCAACGATAACGTTTTCTTTTAATCCCATCAAATAGTCTTCTTTACCCGCAATAGCAGCTTCATTCAATACTTTGGTGGTTTCCTGGAAGGAAGCCGCAGAAATAAAGCTATTGGTTTGTAAGGAAGCTCTAGTGATACCCTGAAGCATCGGAGTAGAAGTAGCCGGCACAGCATCTCTTGCTTCAACGGGCTTTCTATCTTTTCTCTTCAACATCGAGTTTTCATCGCGTAATTTACGAGCAGAAACAATTTGTCCTGATTTCAAATTAGTCGAATCACCAGCATCTAAGATATATTTTTTACCGTATAGAGAATCGTTTTCTTCTAAGAAATCTGCCTTGCTTGCAGAAGCATTTTCTAAGAAACGAGTATCTCCTGGATCAGTAATCATCACCTTACGCATCATTTGGCGAACGATTACTTCAAAGTGCTTATCATTAATTTTCACACCCTGTAATCTATAAACCTCTTGGATTTCGTTTACGATATATTCCTGAACTTTTGTAGGACCTTCAATTTCTAAAATATCAGAAGGAGAAGTAGCTCCATCAGACAATGAACTTCCTGCTTTAACGAAGTCATTTTCTTGAACAAGAATATGACGAGAAAGTGGAACTAAATATTTTCTGATTTCACCTGTTTTGCTTTCTACCGCAATTTCACGATTTCCACGCTTAACTTTTCCGAAGGATACGATTCCATCAATTTCAGCTACAACAGCAGGATTTGAAGGATTTCTAGCCTCGAATAGCTCGGTAACACGAGGTAAACCTCCTGTGATATCCCCAGACTTACCAGAGATACGAGGAATTTTCACCAAAATATCACCTGCTTCAATCTTTTGCGACTCATTTACGATGATATGGGCGCCAACGGGTAAGTTATAAAACTTAACTTCTTCTTTTGTTTTAGCGTCAAGTACCTTTATTGCCGGATTCTTTTTCTTATCACGACTTTCAGTAATTACTTTTTCGCGGAAACCAGTTTGCTCATCAACTTCCTCACGGAAAGTAGCTCCTTCTTCGATAGCATCAAATTCAACGATACCATTTATCTCAGATAAGATAACTGCGTTATATGGATCCCAACGACAAATCACATCACCTTTTTCAAGTACTTTTCCATTCTTAGCAACCAAATGAGAACCATAAGGAATATTTGATGTAGTTAAAACGATTCCAGTATTCACATCAACGATTTTCATCTCACCAGAACGGCCGATTACTACATCAACATTATTTCCTTCAGCGTCTTTCTTAACTACCGTTCTTAATTCTTCAAATTCGATTCTTCCACCAATTTTCGCTTTCAAATCTGATTCGTCAGCAATATTCGATGCAGTTCCTCCAACGTGGAATGTACGTAGTGTTAACTGTGTTCCTGGCTCACCGATCGACTGTGCAGCAATTACACCAACAGCTTCACCAATTTGAACCATTCTTCCATTGGCAAGACTTCGTCCATAGCATTTAGAACAAACACCACGTTTCATCTCACAAGTTAATACCGAACGAATTTCCACTTCTTCAATTTCAGCTTTTTCAATAATTGCTGCAACATCATTATCAATTTCCTCACCTGCGCTCACAATCAATTCTCCAGTTTCAGGGTGGAAAATATCATGAACAGATGTTCTTCCTAAAATACGATCATTTAATGTCTCAACAATTTCATCATTTTTCTTCAATGAAGTAGCCACTAAACCTCTTAGTGTACCACAGTCATCAGAATTGATAATTACATCTTGAGCAACGTCAACCAATCTTCGTGTTAAGTAACCAGCATCTGCCGTTTTCAATGCAGTATCGGCAAGACCTTTACGTGCACCGTGAGTAGAGATGAAATAATCCAAAATCGTTAGTCCTTCTTTAAAGTTAGATAAGATTGGATTTTCAATAATCTCCTGTGAACCGGCACCTGATTTTTGTGGTTTCGCCATCAATCCACGCATACCAGATAACTGACGAATTTGTTCTTTAGA
>JBIPLT010000373.1:0-4293 GCA_044368255.1 Flavobacteriales bacterium | reverse complement strand
AATTAAAGTTCTTTCAAACTGACCTGATTCCTGATTATTAATTCTAAAATAAGTGGATAATTCTAAAGGACAAGTTACATTAGGAGGAATATAACAAAAAGAACCCTCGCTAAAAACAGCAGAATTTAAAGCTGCAAAATAATTATCACCAATGGGAACAACTGTACCTATATATTTTTCTACAAGAAATGGATGAAACTTTAAAGCTTCTGAAATAGGACAGAAAATAACTCCAACTTTCGAAAGTTCTTCTTTAAAAGTTGTGCCTACTGAAACACTATCAAATATAGCATCTACAGCTACGTTAGTTAATTTTTTTTGTTCTGTTAATGGAATACCAAGTTTCTCAAAAGTTGACAAAATATCTTTATCTACATCATCAAGACTTGATAAGCTCAATTTTTTCTTTGGAGCAGAATAATAGAGAATATTTTGGTAATCAATATCACTGTAATGAACTGAAGCCCATTTAGGAGAAACCATCTGTTGCCAATATTTATAAGCTCTTAATCTAAAATCAAGCATAAACTTAGGCTCTTCTTTCTTTAATGAAATCAATTTAATTACATTCTCGTTAATCCCCTTAGGAAAATTTTCTACCTCCACATTAGTAGTAAAACCATACTTATACGGTTGAGAAAGAAAACTTTGTGGAGTTAATTGATTTTTATTATTCTTGTCTTTTTTATCGAATATGTCTGACGAAATATCTGTTTCAACCATAATGTTAGAATTTGTGAGATATACTATAACCATAGTAACAATTGTCTGAAACAAAAAGTCAAAAAAAAACATAAAGTTTAAATATCGATTTATAATTAATATAATGATAGAATGGCTTATGTTACTTAATATTAAAAGGGTAGATGGCGGAATGGTAGACGCAACACACTCAAAATGTGTCGAATAATTTCATGAGGGTTCGAGTCCCTCTCTACTCAATTAAAAAAAATTGGACAAGGATGTTTAAAATATGAAATCGAAAAAAGTAAATATCTGATAAACTTTCAATAAAAAGGAGTAAGAAAAAGTATATGACATTATTAATAGTCGGAGCTACTGGAACTTTAGGAAGACAAATTGTAAGAAGAGCCATAGATGAAGGATATCAAGTCAAATGTCTTGTTAGAAATCTAAGAAAAGCATATTTTCTGAGAGAATGGGGAGCTGAATTAGTTTATGGTGATTTAAGTTTACCAGAAACTCTGCCTCTAGCATTAAAAGATATAAGCGCAATAATTGATGCGTCAACTGCTAGACCATCTGATCCATACAATGCGGAAGTTGTGGATTTAAAGGGTAAATTAGCTTTAATAGAGGCGGCTAAAATAGTTAATATTGAAAGATTTATATTTTTTTCTGTTATAAACAGTGAAAAATATTCCGATGTACCATTAGTAAAACTAAAATTAGACATAGAACTTTATTTACAAAAATCAGGAATAAAATATACTATATTCTATTTAGGTGGGTTCTTTCAAGGACTTATTAGCCAATATGCTATACCTATATTAGAAAAACAACCAATTTGGGTAACTGGAGAGAATACCTCTATAGGTTATATAGATACATCAGATATAGCAAAGTTTTCATTAAGAAGTCTAGCTTTAAAAGAAACAGAGTGTAAGAAATTTCCATTAGTAGGAAAAAAGAATTGGAACTCTCAAGAAATAATACAACTTTGTGAACGCCTTTCAGGACAGTCAGCAAGGATAACAAAAATTCCTATTAGTGCATTAATAATTTTTAGACAGTTAATGGGATTCTTTGAATGGGGAGCCAATATTGCTGAAAGATTAGCTTTTGCTGAATTATTAGCAACTGGTGAAGATTTCACAAGCAACATGACTGAAACCTATAAAATTTTTGGTTTTGAAGAAAATGAAACTGCTACACTAGAAGGATATATGCAAGATTATTTTGGCCGAATTTTACGAAAATTAAAAGAATTAAGTGATGAAAAAGAAAAATCATTATAACAAAATAGTTGTAATTAAATTACAAAAGTTTCATTGTAATTAATTTTATTCAAAAAGTAGATATATAATAATAACAGTACAAATCTACTAATGTAGATAGAAAAATATTTTCCGGAGATAGATAATGTTCACATTAAAGATTGTTGTTTATACTACAGTGACCTTGTTTGTATCTCTTTTCGCATTTGGCTTCCTATCTAATGATGCATCAAGAAACCCAAATAGAAAAGATTTAGAGTAATAAAACAAATAAAGATAAGACATATAATTAGTAGGAGCTAATAGTAATTTAAATTACTATAGCTCCATAATTTTATGCAAGATTGTACCAGTCTGTAAAAAAAATCAGAAGTTGAATTAAAATAAAATAAAACAAATTAATAATGAAGAATTGGCGCTTAAGTAATATTAATCAATCTGCTTTTGAAAAAACTGGTCCAGTACCACGTTCAATAACAAAAACTTTTGAAAAATTTAAAAAAGAATTAGAACCAAATTCAGAATCTGAAATAATCGAAGAATTTAGAGTTTCAAGATATCAAACAGCTGCTTCTATCAAATATCTTGTATTGTTAATAGCAGTACCTGTTATAGTGAACCAAATATCAAGAAACTTTGTTTTTTCTCCTTTTATTGATTATTTTTGGAATGACAATCAATCAGATATTTTTTTGAATGCATCTCAAGAAGAAAGAGCCTTTGCGGAACTACAGAGATTTGAAGAAAAAATACATTTTGAAATTTTAGTTGGACAATCACCTCCTTTATCACAAGAGTCTATTGATAGAGAGGTTAAAAATAAAGCTATGGAACTAGCTCAATCTTACGTGCAAGAGAGTACAGATGCCATAAAAAACTTATTATCCGATATTTTAGCTTTTATCAGTTTTGCTTATTTAGTATTCACAGGAGGAAGACAAATATCAGTGCTAAAATCATTTATAAATGAACTAGTATATGGTTTAAGCGATACTGCTAAAGCATTCCTAATAATATTATTTACTGATATTTTCGTAGGTTTCCACTCAGCACATGGATGGGAAGTTGTATTAGAAAATGGTCTTAGACACTTTGGTTTACCAGAAGATCACGATTTAATATTCTTGTTTATTGCTACATTTCCAGTTGTACTAGACACTGTATTCAAATATTGGATATTTAGGTATTTAAATCAAGTTTCTCCATCAGCAGTAGCAACATATCATGAAATGAATGACTAATTCTAAGGTCAGAATATAAACAAAAAATCTGACCTAGAATCATATTCTATTTAAACTGATATAAATAATTAGAACATCGGTACATTATTTAATAGCATAAAAGCAAAACTAGATCCACCAATAGCTCCTACAAGCCATCCAGATGTAAATTTTTTCCAACCTTTAGAACTTTGCAATTGATCTGTTATTTCACTGTCTTCGAATGATACAACTCCATAGATGGCAAGACAAGCCGACATAATGATAATTAAACCTAAAGACGAGAAGAAACCTGACAGTAAAGCAACATCTGAGCTTCTTAATGGGCCAAGCTTATAAAAGGGACCTACTAAAAAATAACCATGAGTCATGCCAATTTCTAATCCCCTAAAAAGAGGCGATAAACCAGGCCTATATGCAGGAAGATTACCTAATAAAGATCTAGTAAAACTTGAAGTACTAACAGGAGTAGCTAAATTACCTACGAAGGGATCATCATTATACGGTTTGATAAATTGTGACATATTAATTTGATATGGTTAACAATAAATTTTTTTCATTTTACTAATTATATAGTAGCAATATTAATTAGGTTTTGTAAAAAAAAGTCTCTTAATAAAATATTAAATAAAAGAAAGTTACAGTAATGTATACTTTATATATTATCACTTTGTAAAGAATCTTACTATGAGTATATTAATAGGTTACATTATTTTGTTAGTTTGCGCATTTAGTTTTGCTGCAGGTCTATACTTTGGTCTTTCTGCAATAAGACTTATTTAATAATCAATAGTGCTTACTTGGAATCATTATCCGAATAGGCACTCTTTTTAATAACAATACTTTTACTTAAAAGAGAAAAAATATGGATATTCGCTATGATCTAATCTTAGGATCTCGAAGAACTAGTAACTATTTATGGATGACCATTATTTTCATAGGAGGACTTGGCTTTTTTTTAGCTGGTATCTCTAGTTATTTAGGTGTTCAATTATTACCTTTTGCAGATACTAAAGAAATAGTATTTATTCCACAAGGTATAGTTATGACATTTTATGGGAGTACAGGGATTTTGTTAAGTGGATTTCTTTTTGCAACGATACAATTAAATGTTG
>JBIPLT010000260.1:0-4293 GCA_044368255.1 Flavobacteriales bacterium | reverse complement strand
GGAATTACTTTAGTTTGTTTTTCTTCAATTTCACCGCTGATGATAGCATCGATAATGGCTCTGGTGTTTTTCAAAGAAATCCTTTTTCCGGTTCCGTTCCAACCTGTATTTACCAAATACGCTTTCGCTCCATGTTCTTTCATTTTTCCGATTAAAGTTTTAGAATACATGGTTGGGTGCAAAGTCAAGAATGCCTCCCCAAAAGCAGGTGAAAATGACGGTTCCGGTTCTGTAATTCCCCTTTCGGTTCCTGCTAATTTAGAAGTATAGCCACATAGGAAATGGTATTGAGCCTGATTTTCATCTAAAATGGATACTGGAGGCAATACCCCAAAAGCATCTGCAGAAAGATAAATTATTTTATTAGCGTGTCCAGATTTTGAGGGTAAAACTATTTTATTGATGTGGTATATTGGATACGAAACCCTGGAGTTCTCCGTTATAGAATGGTCTGAATAATCAATCTCCCCATATTCATTTACAATAACATTTTCTAACAATGAGTCTCTTTTAATGGCTTTCCATATTTCAGGTTCATTATCCTCACTTAGATCAATCACTTTAGCATAACAACCCCCTTCGAAATTAAACACTCCGTTGTTGTCCCAACCGTGTTCATCATCCCCAATTAAATATCTTTTGGGGTCTGCTGATAAGGTTGTTTTTCCTGTTCCAGAAAGACCAAAAAACACAGCCACATCTCCATCTTCGCCAACATTTGCTGAACAGTGCATAGAAGCAATTCCACGAAGTGGTAAATAATAATTCATCATGGCAAACATTCCCTTTTTCATTTCACCACCATACCATGTACCTCCAATGATTTGGATTTTCTCGGTCAGATTAAACAAAACAAAATTTTCGGAATTTAACCCTTGTGCTTTCCAGTCAGGATTAGTTGCTTTAGAACCATTCATTACAATAAAATCAGGTTCTCCGAAGTTTTCCAATTCGTAAATCGACGGCCTTATAAACATATTCGTTACAAAATGAGCCTGCCAAGCCACCTCCATTACAAAACGAACTTTTAATCTTGTATTAACATTTGTTCCACAAAAGGCATCTACCACATATATTTTTTTAGAGGTAGAAAGCTGATTTAGAACCAACTCTTTTAAATGATTCCATATTTCAACTGTGGTAGGGAAGTTTACTTTTTTATCCCAATAAATAGTGTCTTTGGTAATTTCGTCTTTAACAATATACCTATCCTTAGGGGAACGTCCTGTAAAAACACCTGTTTTTACAGCCACAGAACCTGTATCTGTAACGGCCCCTTTCTCAAATCCTTTCCTAAAATGGGAAACTTCGGCTTGATACAGCTCTTCATAAGACGGATTATAGGCAACATCATGATACCCTGTAATCCCTAAATCATGTAACTCCTGAATAATTTTAATGTTTTTCATTTTGTTTAGACTATTAGCATTGATTGTATTTCTCTTTAATTAGTATAATCTCCTATTTTCAATTGGAACATAACATTCAAAAATATTTTGTATTTAATTTTAAGAATTTTAAATTAGTTTTCAGACAAAAGATACCCTTATCAAAATATAATTCTTTTATTAAAAAAGAATTATATTTTGAATTAAATGACTGAAATAAAACGAGTTAAATTTTAATTTTGATTATTTAAACAACTAATAAAAAAGATTTTTTTATTAAAATGGTTTTTCGGATTCCACAGGTATTGGAATAGACACCACTTCCACTTCGGGTTCAATGGATTCCAACTCTGAATTAGTAGTTTCATCAATTGCCATAAATTCATTTTCTGATTTTGAAATTACTACAGCGGCAACGCCATTTCCGATAAAATTTGTGATGGCTCTAGCTTCGCTCATAAATTTATCTACTCCAAGTAAAAATGCCAATCCTTCTAATGGAATTTTATGAACAGCAGTTAGTGTTGAGGCAAGAATTATAAATCCACTTCCGGTTACACCAGCGGCACCTTTAGAAGTGACCATCAAAATTCCAACTATAGTAATCATTTCGCCTAAGCTAAGATGAACATTATAGAGCTGCGCCAAAAAAATTATTGCCATTGATAGGTAAATGGAAGTTCCGTCGAGGTTGAATGAATAACCAGTAGGGACTACAAGACCAACTACCGATTTACTGCAACCCATTTTCTCTAACTTTTCCATTAAATTAGGTAAAGCAGCCTCAGACGAAGAAGTTCCTAAAACAATCAAAAGTTCTGATTTTAGATATTTAATAAAGTGCCAAATATTTATTTTATAATACTTTAGAATACTACCCAAAACAACAAATATGAACAAAAACATAGTAATGTAAAAGGTAATCATAAGTTTACCTAAAGGGATTAGTGTATGCAAACCAAATTTCCCTATAGTATAAGCCATTCCTCCAAAAGCACCAAGTGGAGCCAAATACATGACCCATTTTAACATGGTAAAAACTATCTTAGAACATTTGTATAAAAATGCTACAATCGTTTCTCTTCTTTTAGAATAGTTTAGGATAATGCCTACGATTATAGCAACCAATAAAACTTGTAAAGTAATATTATTCATAAAAACCGACAGCCAATCAAAACTAGCGGCTTTGTCTGTAGAAGTGTATTCACTAGCATCCTGAATATTGAGACCCGTTTTGTCTATTTTTCCTGGTTCAATTAAAATAGCCACTACAACCCCTATTACTAAAGCTAATGAAGAAACAATTTCAAAATAAATCAATGATTTTAAACCAATGCGACCTACTTTGCTTAAATCACCCATACTGCTAATCCCTAACACGATGGTCAAAAATATTATGGGAGCAATAAAAAGCTTGACAATATCTATAAAAGTATCACCAACAACCTTCATTTCAACTGCTTCTGATGGGAAATACTGACCCATCAAAACTCCAATAATAATAGCGATTAAAACCCAAAAAGTTAAATTGGTGATTACTTTATAAAATCTAGAGCGTTTTTGAGTTGTTTCTGTGTTTGATGTATTCATAATTTATAGTATTAAAGTTGCAATTCATTTATTTTTGTCAAATAAATAAATACATTAATTGGTTAAAATTATTTAATTTTAAAAAACTACTTGAATTGCAAATTGTGCTGTGATGGTATTTATTTTGTCCGTTTTATTAGACAGTGCATTGAATTGTTCTACATTATTTGAAGAGACAGCTGATTGTATTTTTAAGTTGTTCCCTTTAAAATATTTTGTAAGACCAATAGTAAATGCTTCTTGATTTGAAAGTAGTGATGCATTATTATCAAATTCTTGGTTTAATTTTTCATATTTTAAATCTAAGGAATAGCCTGATTTGGTTACATATCCTGTTTGAATATTGTAGCCATCTCCTAAAACTAGATATTCGCTAATCTCGGTTAGATACAAAGGCCTTGTTCCACCCAAATCTAAATAAGAACCGCTTAAACTTGTTGCTGTAGTATTTACATATTCTGCCAGCATCGAAAAGCCTTTGTACTTTACTAAAATATCTTCATAAAATTTTCTGTAATCAGGCAACTTTGATTTACCAGTATTGTTATACAATTCAAAACCACCATGACCTTCCCCTACCTTATCACTAGCGCCAATATTGTAACTGTAAGTTGTGCCAACAAGTATTTTTAATTCATCTTCATGCTTCAAATCGGCTATATATCCATCATTCCCATCTTTGAATTTCCCTAAAGGCAGGATGTCTATTCGGCTACCGTATTTCAGACCTCCTTTATCTGTATCTCTAGAATCTGCTCCAAAGGAATTTAATCCATCACCCGATGTAACAGCTATTTTTGGTTTTATAATAAAGTTACCTTCCCTAAACTCGCTTTCTAAGAACACTCCAAATTCTCTACCCAAATTCGAGAATTGATAGCTAAAAACACCTCTGTCTACAAACTGTAATTTGTCTTCGAAAAAAGTCATTTCACGATTGTTTGTAAAAGTTTGCTTTTGTCCAAAAGTAATTTTGATGTTAGACATTGGAGAATAAGCAACCCATGCATCTAGTAGAGGTTTGCTATTACTAAAGTTGTTTTGCAATAAAAAAGAAACTTTTTCTTTCAACATACTACCTGAGAGAGTAAAATAGGCATTTTTGGCATTCATATAATTGTTGGCTAAAGAACCGACTGTTTTTTCATGCTGATAAACACCTTGAATAAATCCACCAATTTTAAATTTATAATCTCCATCGTTTATATTAAAACGCAAACCATCACCCAACTGAAATTCATTTGATTCGGTTTTAATTTCAACTTGAGCAATTGCCGTAAATCCTAGTAAGAATAGGAATGTTGATACTATTGTT
>JBIPLT010000062.1:0-13430 GCA_044368255.1 Flavobacteriales bacterium | reverse complement strand
GATTTCCTTTTCAATGCCAGTAAAAATCTTTAAAAAACTATTCAAAGAACGTAAACTGAATATCTTTCTTAAGATTGTTCTTATTCTCAATTTTATCACTTGTTTATTTCTATTGTTATCCTATTTAGCTGCTCATATAAGTCCTGCAGCAATTAGTTGGTTACCTTTTTTCGGTTTATCATTTCCATTTATTTTTATTCCTGTTCTTTGTTTTTTTCTCTTTTGGTTCATTCTTAGAAACAAGTGGTTATTACTTTCGCTTTTTACCATTTTACTTGGATTTAATCATGTTCGTCATTTTTATCAAATCACCTTATGGTCTGGACCCAAAAGCGAATCAAGTACAAAAATAAAAGTAATGAGTTATAATGTGCGCTTATTTGATTTGTATAATTGGACATCGAATGAAATCACTAGAAATAAAATTTTCAAATTATTGAATAAAGAAGATGCTGATATCTATTGCTTCCAAGAATTTTATACAAGAAGGGATGGATATTTTGATACGAAAGACTCCATTTTAACCTTTCTAAGAGCAAATAATATTCATGAAGGCTATACACATTATATTCCAAATGGAAAACAATCTTTTGGATTAGCTACACTTTCTGCTTATCCTATTTTAAAAAAAGATCAAATCCTTTTTGAAAATGATCCGAATAATTCTGTTTTAATCAGCGATATTAAAATAAAAAATGACACCATTAGAGTTTTCAATGCTCATTTGGCTTCTATCCGTTTTCAAAAAGCCGATTATGAATATATCAATGATGAAAAGAATTCTAAACCACTATATCGCTTTGAGCAATCAGAACAAAAAATTTATTCCCGTCTAAAAAATGCGTTCATCAATCGCTCCAAACAAATTGAAATATTTACAAAAAAAGTAAATGAAAGTCCATATCCAGTTATTGTGTGCGGAGATTTTAATGATACACCAGTTTCATACACTTATCATACTATAACAAGAAATTTATACGATGCATTTGTAGAAAGCGGAAATGGAATTGGCCAAACTTATATAGGAAAATTCCCTTCCTTTCGAATAGATTATATTCTTCATAGTAAAGAATTACATTCTTATGATTTTCAAACGCTACCTGAAGAATTATCCGATCATCATGCCATAACAAGTTGGATTGAAATTTTAGATTAAACAATACCATTCGCTTTGTAACAATCAAGTTTTGATAACATCAATCCTAAGCAACTTCTATTTAAGAATGTTCGTTTAATTTTACTAAAAACAATTCTATGTATATTCATTTCATTGCTATTGGAGGAAGCGCCATGCATAATCTGGCGATTGCACTTAAAAGAAAAGGCTATCAAATTACTGGGTCGGATGATGAAATATTTGAACCATCGAAAAGCAGATTAAAAAAAGAAGGTATTTTACCAGAGCAAGAGGGTTGGTATCCTGAAAAATTAAATGAAAATATTGAAGCAGTTATTTTAGGGATGCATGCAAGAGCAGATAATCCTGAATTACTAAAAGCGCAAGAATTAGGACTAAAAATATATTCTTATCCTGAATATATTTTTGAGCAGACAAAAAATAAAACACGAGTTGTCATTGGAGGAAGTCACGGAAAAACGACCATCACCTCAATGATTATGCATGTGCTTAATGAAAATAAAATTGAACATGATTATTTAGTTGGAGCCATGCTTGCTGGATATGATTGTATGGTTAAACTTTCTGAAACGGCTAAAATTGCCATCATAGAAGGTGATGAATATCTTTCTTCTCCCATTGATAGAAGACCAAAATTTCATTTGTATTTTCCAGATATTGCAATCATCAGTGGAATCGCTTGGGATCATATTAATGTTTTTCCCACATTTGAAAATTATGTAGAACAATTTTCTATTTTCATTGATAAAATTACTCCCAACGGAACTTTGATTTATTGTGAAAAAGATCCGGAAGTAAAAAAAGTAGCTGAGAAATCAAAAGCAAATTTGCTGAAAATTGGTTATGGAGTTCATGTGCATGAAACCTTTGATGGAGAAACTTGTTTGATTGATGAAAATGGAAATAAAGTGCCCTTATTAATTTTCGGTGATCATAATTTACAAAACATCAACGCAGCAAAACACGCTTGCTTACACTTAGGAATTAGCCCCGATAAATTTTATTCAACCATTCGTAGTTTTAACGGTGCTGCTAAACGTTTGGAGTTAGTTAAGAAAAATAATTCAACCGCTATTTATAAAGATTTTGCCCATTCACCTTCCAAATTAAAAGCAACTACAGAAGCCGTAAAAAAACAATTCTCCAATAGAAAATTGATTGCCTGTATGGAATTACATACGTTCAGTAGTTTGAATGAAACATTCTTGGAGCAATACCAAGGAGCCATGGAATTGGCTGACGAAGCCATCGTTTATTTCAATCCTCATACCATCGAACATAAAAAATTAAAACCAATTTCGGTTGAACAAGTAAAAAAAGCTTTTGGTGGAAATAATTTAGAAGTACTCACTGATTCGAAAATTATTCAGAAAAAACTGAAAGCAATGAATTGGGAAAACAAGAATTTACTTTTAATGACAAGTGGTAATTTTGATGGAATGGATTTTAAAGAATTTGCAGACTTATTGATATGATGATTTATTAAAATTTCACATAAAATTATTTTTATTTGCAATTTGCATTTTTACTTTTTTTTATCTAAATTTGAGTGATGAGTGACAATGAAAATAACATTTCGAGTGACCTAAATGCAGGCGAATTAAAAGAACCATCGGTTTCCTATTTTAGTAAGAAGGAAATTCATATTTTTAATTCTTTCGAGGAACAAAATGATTATCATTTACAAAAAATGGCGCTCCAATCACATGAAAAATGCTTACAAAAATTAGATGAACTAAGAAGAATATTTTATAAAGAATATTTACTTCCAGATGGATCATGGCCTCCAATTGCAAAAGTAATTACTGTTAAAAAACCATTTAAGTAAATGGATAGTTTAAGAGACTTTGAAGAAATATTACATTCATTTACTAAGGAAAATGTAGAATTTATGCTTTGCGGAGGATTCGCGGTTAATTTTCATGGATATAATCGTTCTACAAGCGATTTAGATATTTGGGTTAAGCCAAATGAAAATAATAAGACCAAAATTATTTCAGCTCTTCTTAAAATTGGATATCCAAAAGAATAAGAAAATTTAATAGGAAATCTTAATTTTTTACAACCATTTGTTTTTAGCTTGGGGTTAGAACCAATTGATGTCGATATTTTCAATCATATAACCGGTGTTGAATATAATGACGCAGATAAAAATAAAATTTCATTCCAATACAATGAAACCCTGATCGTTCATTATATAAGTGTAAAAGATTTAATTATAAATAAAATGCTAACTGGACGACCTCAAGATAAAGCCGATGTAGAGTGCTTACAAAAAATTGAACAATTGAAAAAAAATAAATAACCCTATAACATTTGTTATTTATCTGTTAATTATCAATTAACCGGAATTAAGAACAAAAAAATAAAAAGTCAGAAAACTACATCAAAACCTTATTCAAAAACCTTGGCCATGCCAATGAAACAAGTATAGAATAAACAAATCCAATCAGCATTAATCCCATCATCGTAATAGTAGTGGTCATGAATGGCGAAGTAAATAATTGCATTTCGTTTTTCTTCAATTTTTTATAATCGTCCAAAGTTTTATCACGCAACATATCTGGATCATTCTTTTGCATTTCTTTATAATCTTCTTGAGTAATTGTTGCAAATTGCCTCTCCACCAAATGATCTTTAAAATTTTTATCAATAGAAGAATAATAAATATAAACGAAAGAAGAAACGATAATGGTATAAATAGAAATACATCTCAAGGTACATTTTAAATCTTCCAAAAAATTATTCTCTTTACTCTTCTGCTGACGCTTCCAAGCACGCAAACCAAATAAAGCCGCCAATAAAATCAACATAATATTAACTAAAATAAGAGGTATAAATAAATCAACGCTTTTACCTAAATTAAAAACAATCAATTTTACAATAACATAAACCAGCGCAAAAAACGCTGCTACTAAGAGTGGAGATTTCATTATCTAGAAACGGTTATTTTTTTAGTTGAAACAGATTTTTCGGAAGTAGTTACCAGATTATACATTCCATCAGCAAGATGATTTACATTTAAAATAGTAATGAATGTTTTATTTCCTATTTGCGATAAAACTAATTTACCATTCATATCATACAATTCAATTAAATCGAAAAAATACTTTCCATCCGATTGAACAACCAAATAATCTGAAGTAGGATTGGGATAGGTAATAATATTTAAAAATTCTTCTTCAGGAATTCCTAAATTAGTTCTCAAACTATCTTGATATTTTATCGCAGTAATGTTTCCAAAAGAGGTATTGATTTGAAGTAAAGGCACATTATATCCATTAGCCAACCAATGATATTCTGTAGTAGTTGGTCTAGGAAAAGAAAAATTTATGTTTAAAGAATCAATAGAAAGCGTATCGATTATATCAATGTCCATTTTCACTTTCAATGTTTGAAATGTACCTAATGGAGTAATTAATGTTCCCCATCCTTCAACGTTTACATCACGCACTTTTCTTTGCCCATAGGTAAAAGTATTGGGTATCGACAAAATCCATTCTCCGTGCGAAGTGTAAGCGTCTGCATAATCTAATGGGAATTTAAAAATCGTGTCCACAGGAATATTGCGCACCGAAGCAGGAAGGCCATTTATATTTGCACCAAAGCCCACATTGCTATATTGCCCTGGATCAACTTTAAAAAAATCAAAAACCTTAGTCAGGGTTACTGTTCCAAATAAATCAAAATCTATTCCTCTAGAAGCAAAAGTTGCTTTATTTTCTGGATATAAAAAAACATTATTGAAAAAAAACTGATAAGCAAAGGGTGTTGAAGTAACCGAGAAAAAAGTATCTAAGTCTTGTCCTGTTTCAGTTAAAAAACTATAATCCCAAGTATAATTTGCACCCGTTTCGGTTGGATCAATTGACCATTGATCTAATGTTGTGCTCCAGCGTACCGTATCATTTGCCACAGGCATATCCGTATCGGTGATGGTAATTTGTGAAAATGCATTCAATGAAATTAAGAATGGTAAAAGGGTAATAAACTTTTTCATGTTATCAATTGAGGCTTAAAGATACAAAATTGGTCATCGCAATTATTATCTTTCGTAAATATAAAATGAAAATGAGAAATAAGACGAGTGAAGAATTAAACTTTTTAGAAGGACCTCGCTCCCGTTGGTCGGAATTTCGCTTCTCTTTCAGTGTTTTATTAGAATTTATTAAGGGATTTCGTGCACTTCACTTTTCTGGACCTTGTGTTACCATCTTCGGTTCCGCAAGATATAAGGAGGACCACACTCATTATAAAACAACGGTAGAATTAAGCGGCAAGATTTCTAAACTTGGTTTTACAATTCTAACAGGAGGAGGCCCTGGAATTATGGAAGCTGCTAATCGCGGAGCAAAGGAAGCTGGGGGAAAATCTATTGGCTGCAACATTGAATTACCACACGAACAAAAACAAAATCCCTATTTAGATCGTTGGGTAAACATGAAATATTTTTTCGTGAGAAAAGTTTTGTTGACAAAATATTCCTATGCCTTTGTTGTTATGCCAGGAGGTTTTGGAACATTGGACGAATTTTTTGAAGCGCTAACGCTAATTCAAACCAAAAAATTACACACTTTTCCTATGGTAATTATAGGAACCGAATATCATCAAAATTTAGTAGAACATATCAATTTAATGATTAAGCAGGGCACTGTTTCAGAAGAAGATTTAAAACTACTTTTTATCACCGATTCGGTAGATGATGCTGTAAAATATATTGAGGAACATGCCATCAATAAATTTGATTTACGTAAAAAACGAAAAGTTAAACCTAATCCTTTACTGGGAGAATCTTAACCTTTGATTTTTTAATTTCCCAATACATAAAGCCAAAAAGAATTAAATATTCAATAGAAATCATCCAATAATACAAAATTTGGTTATTGCTATAGGCAGAATAACTTAAAAACACCAATCCACTCCAAACAATTCCGTACCATTTTCCAGATAATACAGAAAAAAATAGCACTGTTAAAATATACCAAGGATGTACTGTGGTTGCTACTAAATAATACGAAGTAAGAATGAATGCGGCAGAACTGAAAAAATGAATTGGAGTTTTTTCATCCTTTTTAAAAATAATTAAACAATAGATGAAAGCGAAAATTGGCATAAAAATATATCCTGCATAAATTATCGGATGAGTATCTCCAAAATAAAAACCAATTTCTCTTAGTAAAAAATAAAAAGAAGCGTTGAATTCAAATTTGTGATAATATAAATCGATGCTTTCGAAAAAATGATCTTGTTGATGCGAAATAAAAATCCAACTAATGGATAGAATAAAAACAATTCCTGCAAATATGGAAATATAAAATGCTTTATTGAATCCTAACCATTTTTTGACAGCGGGAACAACAATTATAGGAATCATTTTAAGACAAGCCGACAAACCCATAAAAACAGAAGCCATCCAATATTTATGTTTAAATAAATAATAAATTCCGATGGCAAAAAAAGTAACCAGCCATCCTTCAAAATGCAAATTTCCATTTACCTCAATAATCCAAAGAGGATTGAGCCATATCCAAGAAACAGAAACAAGAGAAATAAATTGTGATTGTACACTTTTTATGAGAAAAATGAAGAGAAGGATTTCACCTATCAAAATTTCTAATCTTAAAACTAATAATGCCATTGGAATACTTTCAGTAAATCCAGTTGGAACAAAAAATAGTTGTTGGATGGGAGGATAAACGGAATAATAATTGGGAGAATTCATTCGAAACAACAATTCATTGTGCATATTTTGCTGTAATCCATTTTTTGGTTTAGATGCAGAAGGTAATTTTTCATACGGATTTTCTCCAACGCTCATTATTTTTCCATCCCAAATAAATCGATAATAATCATCAGACAATTTAGGTTCGCCCCAAATGAAAATTAAACGAAAAAATAAACCTATAAAAAATAAAATCATAACCGATTCCTTGAATTTCAAATTAAAAATGAAATAGGCAATAAAACACAAGGCAAATGCTAAAAGTTCAAACCAAAAATGAGAGCGCTCAAAAATGTGGCCAATCAAAAAATAACCCGTGAATGAAAATAAAAGAAAAAGAATTAATCTATTCATTCCTTTCATCTTCTATGTTTGAAGGTGTAAATCAAAACCATTCCGAAACCAATAATCTGCATCAAGTGAAAAGGAATAACGATATAATCATTGTGCTGTAGTGATAAAATAATTCCGAACACAAAATAACCAATCATCAAAAATTCAAAAATGGTTACAGCAGAAATAGTTTTTACTACATAATGAACATGTTTCCATTGATCAGAATTTTTCAAAATATTATATTTAGGTGTTCGAACGAAAGGCGTTTTTTTACCCATGAAACCTTCTACAACGGCAATGGTATTATGAACTGAAATTCCCAAAGCAATCGAAATTAAAAAGAAATATCTAGGCAAGAATTTAATGAAATTCAAAAAAGTAATTTCCTTGTCGGCTTTAAATCCATGCCAATAGAAAAAGGCTAGATTAACATAAGTTCCTACAAACAATGCTGCATTTGCCATTATCCAATAATAAAAAGTATCATCGGTATATTTAATATACAAAATAGGAATACTAAAAATGGCCAATATCGCCATGCATAAAAAAACAAAACTATTCATCAAATGAAATAATCCATGCACTTTTGTTTTAAAATTCAATTTCGATTTTAAAAAAGTGGGTAATAATTTCACGGTTCCTTCGGCGGCACCTTTTGTCCAGCGATATTGTTGACTTTTTACTGCAGAAATCACGACTGGTAATTCGGCAGGCGTTTCTATTTCTGGGCGAAAACAAATCACCCATCCTTTTAATTGTGCCCGGTAACTCAAATCTAAATCTTCAGTTAAGGTATCGTGATGCCATCCTCCTGCATCGTTAATTGCATTTTTTCTCCAAACACCGGCCGTTCCATTGAAATTTAAAAAATGTCCACCCCAATGTCTTCCCTTATTTTCAACATAAAAATGCGTATTCAATCCTAGTGCTTGTAATTTTGTAAGAAGCGAATAATTTTCATTGATATGTCCCCAACGCGCTTGCACCACTCCCACTTTTTCATCTTTAAAAAACGGAATGGTTCGCTTGAGATAATCCGATTGAGGAATAAAATCAGCATCAAATAAAGCGATAAATTCACCTTTAGCAGTGAACATCCCGAATGCCAATGCCCCAGCTTTAAAACCTACTCTTTCTATTCTACGAATATGATGAATGGTAATTCCTTTACTCTCCCACTCTATTTTTAGTTGGGCAATTTTTTCTGTTGTTTCATCTGTAGAATCATCCAAAATTTGAATTTCTAATTTATCCTTTGGCCAATCAAATGCGCAAACCGCATTCACTAATCGTTCGATAACATAAACTTCATTATAGACGGGAAGCTGAACAGTTATCATTGGATAATCTTTATCCTCGCCTAATTTCCATTGATTATTGAGATGCTCATCCGAAATTTTTCTTCTTCGAGATAAAAAAGTAAGATTGACTTGATTTAAACTATAGGCGAAATTATAAAGCGATGCTAATGAATAAAACGAAAGAATCAATATTTGCAACCAAATAGGCATCATCTGTATTTTACAATCGTATTAATAATTTTTGCACCTGCTAAAAAAGTTCCTTTGATGGTTCCCGATATTTTCGAAACACCTTTTCGTTTTCGATAACTCACTTCCACTTGTTTCACTCTTAAATGATGGTTCAAAGCTTTTACCTGCATTTCTACGGTCCAGCCATAAGTTTGATCTTTCATTTGTAATTGCTGCAAAGAAGAATAACGAATAGCACGAAATGGACCCAAATCACGATAGGTAAATCGATATAAAAATCGAATCATCAATGTGGCAATTTTATTTCCAATGATTTGTTGAGGCAACATCGAACCATTTTCTCTTTTTGATTTAACCCGATTACCAATCACCAAATCTGCTTCATTATTTTCAATGGCCGACAACAATTCATTCATTTCATTTGGATGATCTGAATAATCTGCATCTAAAAACACAATAATATCCGGTGGAGATTTTTTTTCCTCGATATACTTCATCGCACTTAAGCAAGCTGCTCCATAACCTTGAATTTTCGCTTTAACCACCGTTGCTCCTACCGATGTTGCTCTTTCGCCTGTTTTATCTGTAGAATTATTATCCGCTACAATAATTTCTCTCACACTATTCTTTGGAATATCGTTAATTACCGACACAATTGCATCTTCTTCGTTATAAGCTGGTATAATTACGTCTATAATCATGTTTACAAAACTAATTAATATATCAATGAATTTTTCTTAAATTGTGCCCTATTTATCATTCATGGAAAATTCACGTAGAAAATTTATCCAAAAATCTGGAATTGCACTTGGAGCATTAAGTTTTTTAGACCTAAAATCCTTTGCAGAAACGGTTGGTCAACCCTTGGCTCAACCCAATGATTTCTCCAATGAAAAAGATTTTTGGGAGTGGATTCGTCAATCCTATACCGTTTCAAGTAATTTAATCAATTTGAACAACGGTGGTGTAAGTCCACAATCTTTGCCTGTTCAAGAAGTTTTTGAATCTTATACTCGATTGAGTAACGAAGCACCCACCTATTATATGTGGCGAATTTTAGATAAAAATCGTGAAGCAGTTAGACGTGAATTAGCCGAGTTGGCAGGCTGCGAAACCGATGAAATTGCCATCAATAGAAATGCAACTGAAGCATTAGATACGGTGATATTTGGACTATCCTTAGAAAAAGGAGATGAAGTGATTGTTACTAATTACGATTATCCCAATATGCGTCATGCTTGGATGCAACGTGAAAAAAGAGATGGAATTAAATTAATTTGGGTTAATATTCCCCTTAATGAAAATGATCCCGAAAAAATCACTAAATTATTTGCGGATGCCATCACAAAAAAAACAAAAATCATTCATATCACTCATGTAATTAATTGGACAGGCCAAGTACTTCCTGCAAAAATGATTACTGATAAGGCTCATGAAAAAGGAATTGAAGTAATTTTAGATGCCGCACATTCGTTTGCGCTATTCGAGTTTAGCTTGAAAGAATTAAATGTAGATTATGCCGGAACCAGTTTGCATAAATGGTTAGGTGCTCCATTTGGAACAGGAATGTTATTCATAAAAAAAGATAAGATTAGTAAAATATGGCCTCTTTTTCCCAATGAAAAACCAGAAAGTGATGATATTCGTAAATACGAATCATTAGGCACAAGATCTTTTCCTGCTGAGATGGCTATTGGAAAAGCATTGTCGTTTCACCACACCATTGGCTCCGAGAGAAAGCAAAAAAGATTGAAATTCCTACAACAATATTGGGTGAATAAGGTAAAAGATCATCCTAAAATAAAATTTTATACGCCTTTAGAAGAAAATTCTTCGTTTGCCATCACTACTCTTGGAATAGAAGGTATGAAGGCTACTGAAATTGATTCTGAGCTATTGAACAAACATAATATTCATACCGTTGCGATAATTTGGGAGGAAGTAAATGGAATTAGAGTAACTCCTAATGTTTATACTTCAACCGACGATTTAGACGTTTTTATCAAAGCATTGTTAAGTATTGCGGGTTAATTAATGTTTTCTGAAAGACAAAAAAAATTATTTTTGATGCATGAATCGAATATTGATTTTATTTTCACTTTCTTTTTTTCTTTTTTCCTGCTCGGGAGAAGAAACCCAACCAGAAGATTTTTTAAAGGAATTCATTCTTGCTTCGAATGATGATAAAAGTTTAAGTGATTTTCATAATGACGGTCATAATATTGAATTTGGATATAAACTATCAAGAGCTTACGCAGAAAAACTAAATCCAGATAAAATTAAATGTGAAACTACAGATGACACTGCCGATTGCACTTGCGAAACAGAATCCGGAAAAATCAGAAAATTTACGTTAGTTAAAGATGATTCTGAATGGAAAATTAGTTTAAACGAACCGGAAATTATTTTAGATATTTTTCATATTATGTATTCTCAAGGGATGATTACAGAGGTAAAACCATTTGCCACAAAAACTGAATTAGATCGTTTGAAAATTTTCGAAAGTATGACCGAAGGAATGGAAATTCCCGAAACGGATAAAAAAATAGTTCCCTTCGATATTAAGTGTAAAAAATTCAAAAAGAAATTAGAATGTTCTTGTACCAGTGAAGAAGGAATCTCCAGTTATGTTTTATTCAACACTTCGGATGGCTGGAAAGCAGAATTAGGTGAAGAAAACATAATTCAAGACACAATTATTGATTATAATTCCTCCGAAAATTTCAATCTCAATCAACACGATCTAGATTCGCTAACCGACTTTTCTCAGAAAATGTTGGATTCAATGCTCAATCTGTAACCCCAATATGAAATAAAGCATCTCCTTGATGCACCACTGGGTTATTATTGTGTCCAATGATATGCCCAGTATATTTTGATAAAACTTTTATTTCATATTGTCCATAAGGATCATTGATTACTCCAATGGGTTGACCTTTCATTACTGATTCGCCAGAAATACTGAATGGTTTAAATAATCCCGATCGATGTGCGCGAATCCAAGAACTATCTTTTAAAAAAATGCTTTCCTTATCTGAATAAGGCTCGTCAATCATTCCTAAATAACGCATTAATCTCTTAGATCCTTCTATTCCTTCATTAATGGCCAAATCATCATAACGCATAGATTCACCACCTTCAAAAACAATAATTGGCTTTCCCATTTTTGAAGCTTGTTGTCTCAATGATTTTTGAATCAAATTAGAATTCAATGTAAAAGGTGCAGCAAAAGCTTTAGCTAATAATTCACTGTTTTTATCTTCCGAAGCATAACGAATTTGAGGATAATTGGTTCGAGCTCCACCACCCGTATGAAAATCTACTCCATAATCGATAAGTGGAATAATATTTTTAGTGAAATGTCGAGCAACACGTGAGGCTAATGAACCATTTGAATCACCGGGAAAACTACGGTTTACGTCCTTACCATCGGGTACTTCTCTAGAATAATTTAAAAATCCAAAAACATTTAAAACTGGAATAGCAACCACCGTTCCTTGCTGTAGATTACTAAACTGCCCCTCCGAAATCATCCTTCTTACAATCTCAATTCCGTTTACTTCATCACCGTGCAAACCTCCCAAAAAGAGTAAAATTGGGCCACTTTTCATACTTCTAAAAAAGTAAACCGGCATGTTAATCATCATTCCAGAAGGTAAACGGGCGATATCTAAATTCACCACTTTAGACTCTCCTTTGCGGATTCCAGTGTCGAGTAATTTAAGTTCTTCAGGCATAATTTCTGATTTACGGTAAAGCTACAAAAATTCAACGAAGGGAAATTAACAGGGTGTTCAAATTTATTTGCGCTAAAGAGTTAAAAACGGATAGAAAAATGTTTTAACATTGAAACATTAATTGACTAAATATTCAAATCCAATTAAATTAAATGATTCATCCAAACACAGAGCTCCGAAAGGTTAGTCCTGAAGTGGGTTATGGCGTTTTTGCCAATGCATACATTCCTAAGGGAACTATTGTTTATATTAAAGATGATTTAGAATTAGTTTTTAAGCCAGATGACCCACGTAAAAAAGATCCTTTGTATAAAGAACTCATCGAAAAATATTCTTATACCGAACCCAATGGTAATCTTGTTTTGAGTTGGGATATTGCCAAATTTGTGAATCATTGTTGCAATTGTAATATTATTTCAACTGGCTACGGTTTTGAAATTGCTATTCGAGATATTCAAGCCGGAGAAGAAATTACCGATGAGTATGGATTATTTAATTCGGGATGGGAAATGGATTTAGTTTGTTCAAAGCCGGAATGCAGAATGAAACTTACGCCAAATGACCTGGATGAGAATTATAAAAAATGGGATGCCGCTATTAAATCTTCATTGGAGAATTTTAGTGGAATTGAACAACCTCTTTTAAAATACATGAAAGAAAAAACCTATTCAAAATTGAAAAATTATCTGGATACGGGAAAAGAATATGTTTCCGTGAAAAATTTAAAGCAGAAATGACACCAAAGATCTAATTTAATTATCGATCTATAATTATTTGCTGGAAGTCAAATAAGATTGCAAAATAATAGCTGCACTCACTTCATCTACCAACATTTTATCTTGTCTTCTTTTTTTATTTACTCCCGATTCTAAAATTACTTGTTTAGCCATCATTGAAGTAAATCGTTCATCTATCCATTTAATTTCTAATCCGAATTTTTTCTCTAATTCGATTGCAAATTTTCGCACGGCTTCACTCGAATGTGTATCGGCTCCAGATAATCT
>JBIPLT010000259.1:0-4338 GCA_044368255.1 Flavobacteriales bacterium | reverse complement strand
AATTAAACTTTGGTATTTCCTAGATGAAACTTAACTCCTTAATGTTTCAAAAATTCTTTTGTTTTCAATTTTCTTCTAAGAAAGTCTGTTCTTATAATCCTCATACCCGTATTTTTTCACGAGTTTAAAATCATTTTCTTTTGTCCAAATACCAATAGAAGGATGACGAACACCATTGAAAGTAGTTGTCTTTACCATTGTGTAATGAATCATATCATCAAAAACAATTTTATCTCCTATTTCAACTTCCTTTTCAAAAGAATATTCAAACATAAAATCTCCACTCAAACAACTGGTTCCTCCAATACGATAAGTGGGTTTTCCCTCGATAGGATCAGTTGCTCCCCAAACTTTAGGGCGGTAAGGCATCTCTAAACAATCAGGCATATGAGCAGTGAAAGAAATATCCGGCATAATCGTTTTCACTCCGTTATTTTCTACAATATCCAAAACAGTTGAAATTAAATAACCCGTTCTCCATGCAAAGGCAGAACCAGGTTCCATAATGATATGCACATTATGTTTTTCCTTAAATTTTTTCAAAACACGAATGAGATGTTCGATATCATATCCATCTTTCGTCATTAAATGTCCGCCACCTAAATTCACCCATTTCAATTGTGAAAGTAGATGTCCGAATTTTTTTTCGAATGCTTCAAGTGTTTTTTCTAGGGTGTGCGAATCATTCTCACATAAAGCATGAAAATGCAAACCTTCAATTCCATCGGGTAGTTTATCGCCAAAATGTTCAGCAGAAATTCCTAAACGAGAATTAGGCGAACAAGGATTATATAATTCGGTAGTCACTTCTGAATATTCTGGATTTACACGAACACCAATCGAAATATTTTTAGCGATTGCTTTTGATTTGTATTTTTCAAATTGCGAAAGCGAATTAAATGTAATGACCGAAGAATACTCCAACAACTCATCAATCTCATCGGGCGCAATTGCCACTTGATAAGCATGAGCCTTTGTTTTCATCTCTTCAAAACACAATCTTGCCTCGTGTAATGAACTTGCAGTTGCGCCTTGGATATATTCTCTTAAAATTGGAAATGCACTCCACATCGCAAATCCTTTGAATGCAAGAATAATTTCCACTCCTGCTCGATCTGAAACAGATTTAATCAGCGTCAAGTTTTTACGTAATAATTCTTCTTCAAGAACAAAACAAGGAGAAGGAATTTTGGAGAGGTCGATGGGCATTGGTTGATAATTTATGCAAAGATGGGAATAATTAGCCACTTAGTGAATAGGCAAGTAGCCAAATAGTAAAAGAGATTTGTAACTACAATTAACTATTGACAATTCGATTCATTCTTTTCAATTGACTATTTGCCTTCTTCAACCTTTTTCTATTGGCTATTTGGCTTTTGCCTTCTTATCTTTTTCTTTTGGCTATTTGGCTATTGACTTCTTATCTTTTTCTATTGGCTATTTGGCTATTGGCTTTTGCCTTCTTATCTTTTTCTTTTGGCTATTTGGCTATTGGCTTTTGCCTTCTTATCTTTTTCTTTTGGCTATTTGGCTATTGGCTTTTGCCTTCTTATCTTTACACATGCAAGACATCGAACCGCATTACAATTGGCGAAACTGGTACGCTGCAGAAGAAGATCCCAACTCACCATTTTATGGTAGAGAGTACAGTGAATTTCAATATGTAGATTCTATTTATGACCACTATATTCATCCACAATGGGATAATATCGGGTCGTCCACTTTATTTATAAAAATACTTTTTGCCGATTATGAAGATAATTATGCCATTATTGAATTGATTGGCGAATGGAACGATTGTTTACATAATGATATTATGATTTTAAAGCGGGATATCATAGATGAATTAGCGTTGAACGGGATTTTCAAATTCATTTTAATTGGCGAAAATGTATTTAACTTTCATACTAGCGATGAATGCTATTATGAAGAATGGTTTGAAGATGTGAATACCGATGATGGTTGGATTGCTTTTTGTGGATTTCGCGACCATGTTTTAGAAGATTTTGCCGAAGCTAACATCGATCAGTATATTCTAACAGGAGGAAAAATTAATGAAATTGATTGGAGAACGATGCATCCACAAGAATTGTATAAAAAAATACAAAAAATAGCTCTGAAACGTCTTAATTAAAATCCTTTTTTAATTTTTCTACCACTACCCTATCAATCGGAAAATTCAAATCCTCTAGTCTTAAATCTGAAATAGATTTCCATCTAAACATCTGATCATTTTCTGTAACTTTTCGAAAATCAAATCGTGATTGAGATAACAAATCTATAGGCAAATCTGGTCCATTTATCAAATAATAAATACTAATAATTTGATGGCCGGGATGAAAAGCAGAAACTTGAAAAAAATCAGTAGTGTAATAATGCGAAATAATGTTAAAATCCATTCCGGTTTCCTCCATCATTTCACGAATGATACAGTCAGCTGTTCCCTCACCGAATTCTAATCCTCCGCCTGGAAACTTGGTAAATTCAAAGCCTTTCAAACGTTCATCACTCAATAATACTTTTCCGTCACGAATAAACAATCCATAAACACGCACATTGAATTTAGTTTCTTTTTCTCCGTTCATCATTTTATAAATTGATTCATCAAATTTAGAACAATTATGATTTAATTCATCCGTTCTATTATCTTTACCTAACAAAATTAGTACATGCTTAAATATATTATATTTTTAATTCTTAGTTGGAGCTGCAATTTATCCTTTTCTCAAACGGGTTGGGATTATTTAAATAAAAACGATTTATTTAACGCAAGAACCAAATTTGAAGAAGAATTAAAAAAAGATAGTCTGAATGAATCTTCACTTCTTGGATCCATGCTTATCGCAGAAATTACCGAGGATCAAATGGAATTCAAAAAATCGGCACGAAAATTAATGTTTGCTAAAAAAAATGATGGAAATTACCATTCACTTTTTAGTGATTATGCTTCATTCAAAAATAAAGAAATTCTCGAAAATAATAATCTTACTATAACTGCTAAACTTCCTTATTTGATGGAAGATGCAGAAAACAATTTGTACTTGCGCAAATTTTCTAA
Source organism: Flavobacteriales bacterium (assembly GCA_044368255.1). GTDB lineage: Bacteria > Bacteroidota > Bacteroidia > Flavobacteriales_D > UBA2798 > CAMBFX01. Next base: position 1,280 of record JBIPLT010000259.1, on the reverse strand, counting down.
TTCACAAAAAATATACCATGATCATATTTCGCATTTAAATTGGAGCTTTATTGGTCCTTTCACGAATATAAACGGCTATGGATTTGAAGTTAAATTTCCAATTGAAACAGATAATTTTAATACTGAAAAGAAATATTCCTATAAAAATCGTAAAGAATATAGTTGGGTTACTCCAAAAAATTACAACCCTACGGGGGCAATAAAATTTAGTTCTTTTTTAGAAGAAGATTATAATGGTGCTGTTTACTTTGCTAATTCTTTTTTTGAAATTAAAGAACAAAAAAATTTACAAATACGTGTTTCCAGAACCGAGCCTATAAAGATTTGGATTGACAATAAATTAGTTTTTGAAAATTGGAGAAAAGTAAATTTTGAATGGGATGGCGATATTATCAACTTAAAAGTAGATCCAGGATATCACCGAATTTTAATTAAATATTGTCCGGGTTATTATTATTCGGGAAAAGAAGGTGGCGCATATGGTGAAGGCGGAAGTGATGATGAATATGAAAATGATGAAAGTTACCATTCCTACTATCATTCTAGCGATAATATTGGGTTGGTAATAAGAATTACTGATTCAGAAGGGAAGTTGATTCATTTAGAAAGTAAATCGGAGAATCAAGATTTTTCTGGAAACATAACTATTGGAGAAATTACCACTAGACAAACCATGACTTTTTTTAAAAATAAATATGAAAATAACGACAAAGATATTTCTTCATTGTATCTCTATTATGCTGCTGCCCGTCAATCGGGATTAACAGATGAAATTGAAGAATTGCTATTTAAAAAATTAAAAGATTTTCATTCAGAAAATGTAATACGTTTTTTAGCAGCAAAAGTATATACTGAGAATGGTAAAAATGAAATTGCTGAACGAACATTGAGTTCGGTAAATATGGAAACATTTCCGATTTACTCTGTGCTTTATAAAAATCTAAAAGAAACAGACCGTGAAAATGAGGCAGAGCAATATCTTGCGTTCTGTCAATATCTATTGCAAGTTTCTCCTTCTAATTTAAAAATCATTAAACGTATTTTGGATTATTACGAGGAAAAAGGTTTATATGAGGAGAAAAAAACCTTAGCTAAAGAAATGATTAAAAAATATCCAGCATATAAATACAATCTTGAGGATTATACCAAAGACAATAATAAACCTGATGATTATGATATTGGTAATGACTATGATTATTCATCTAGGAAAGAAGATAAAAAAGCAGCTAAAAACATAAAAAAATACTATGCTGTTTATGATTACGAAACATTAATTAGTA
>JBIPLT010000413.1:0-4342 GCA_044368255.1 Flavobacteriales bacterium | reverse complement strand
TGCGCTCAAGCTTTAGGAACGCAGGATGCCAAACGGTTAACCCATCGTCTTTGAGCCGTGCGTAGGCGGCGTAGTTACTGTAGGCGTAGTCAAAGCCCTCGACCATCTTCGCAGCCAAGGGGTTGGCGTGTATGTAGCGCAGCACCATCAGGCTGTGGCGCACATCGTTATCTTTGACAGGTTCGGCGTGGTAGCGCTGCTCCCAGAAGTGACCTCGGCGCAGCAACAGACGGTTCAACAACATGGCGCAGTACCAATTGAGCCAGCGTATTCTGGCTAACGTGACCGCCGGTTCTGGTCTATCGTGACCGGCCATTTTGATTCTTCGTGACCGTTTTCTGACTCTGACCAGAATGAGCAGTCACGATGCCAGAATCACCGGTCACGATGGGCCAGAATACCCAGCACTGCACTCTGGTAGACAACGTCTTTGCTTATGGAGGGTATGTCAGTTAAGCAACGATGCCTTCAAGTTGTTGAGTAAGTATTGTTTGATGTCCCTCATTTGGAGCGGTAGCTGCTAACGGTCTACACCCCGCCATCAGTCTGACCGCCGCAGAGTCGAGGCCTTGAGCCTCACAAACGCTCTGTAACGCACGATCGATGGCTGATAGGCATGAGCCTATATACTCAAACTGTTCGTGCGCCTGATCGGCTTTAATCCAGTCTTTGCGACGTGTGTAAAGATTAAGTTTGACCAAAGCCTCGAGTTGCTGGGCATAAAGCTGCCAATATTCGACTGACCAAAGTAATGCCATCACCCTGTAGCTCTCAAACTGGTCTTGAAAGTCCAAGTCTTTGCAGCGGTAGCTCTTCATCGGCACCGCACTGATAACCCTTTCGGTTTCGATTTGGTTTCCTGTCATGAGATGGTTGAAAGCTAAGGCCGCTTGCTGCTTGGTCGTGAGTTTGTCGTACATCTTGGCGATGGGGTCACGTTTCATGGTTTATGCCCCAAAGCACGCTCCATCAATTCGATACGCTCTTGCAACACAGCCGTTTCGTAGGCTTTGCGGATCATGTCAAGCACGTAGGCAAGGCGAGTGCCTTCTTGGGTTTCGATTCGCCCTGACCGCATGTCCCGATAGACCGCCCCCAATTCACGACGGATCGCATGACTGTCTCGCAGGTCAATTTTGGTGGGGGTAGGGGACAGCAGCTTTCCGTGTTCGTCAAAGGTATCGGCAATTTTTTTTACGCCTGTTTCAAGCAGTTCGGTCATGGGAATCCTCTAAAAATTTGATGCAGCGGTGCAGCACTGTGCGGTCACCTCCGACTGGTTCGAGACCCTGAGTACACGTGTAGAGAAGATGTTCGCATTCGTAGCAGGTGCGGCGGTCATCCAGCTGTCGGTCTCTAGCGACGAGGTTGCAAGCTAAAACGTCGGCAGAATCGGAACCTCCGCCTTTGTTGATAAACCGCTCGGTTCGGGCTTTGGTCAATAACACCTCTTGATCTGACCACGGTGCTGCAAGATCAACTAATTGCTTTATTTTCGGTGTAATTGGTGTAATCGGTGTGAGGGCTAATGTTGGTGCGGGTTTTGAGGTTACACCGACACGTAGGGTGGGCGTGTTTGGTGTAATTTCAGCATCATCACTAGCAATGCCAAAGTAAATATCTGGCTTTAACGTTGTCATCCGCTCAAATAAGTCAGTCAAGTTCACGTTCGACTCCACCTAAGCAAACGTCATAAATCCTTTGTGAATGACCACGAATATTTTTGACCTGAGCGCTCTTGCGATCCTTGCTGGCGGGCGGCAAAATTCCCTTCGCTTGTAGTACTTTAATCACCTGTTTTTGATCGAACCCTTCGTGAGCGGCTTTAAAGCCAGCTGCGTGAAATAAATAGTGTCGTCGGCCGTCACGATCATCCTCGTACCAACCTGATCGCTCGTTGGACTTCAAGCGTGAGTTTTCGTCGTCTAAATGCGTAAAACGACTATCGCCATATGTTGAGATGTAGTCGGTCACTGCCTCAATTATTTGATGGGTTTCTGAGTTGCCCTTACCCCGCATGGATAAACAAGTACTCAAACCGACTTCAGCGGCGGCAGTGGCTACGCCTTGGTTCCAGCCTGTTATTCCGCTCTCCGTTGCGATTTCGCCTGCTAAAGCGAGCAAAGCAAACCGTTGCGCAATACGCTTTGCTTGCCCGTGGTCATCATCAGGAGTGAACATCGGCATATTTTTTATCTGTTCAAAATGAGCAGGTACCGTCTCTTGCATCTTCACTAAATATGCAACAAATTGACGACCCACAGTGCCGTAGAACTGTGCAGATCTGTTGCGAATAGCGTCAGACATTGCTGAGCCGCTTGCAAAAGTATGCAGCTCGTCAAAACACCCATGTTTACGTCCAACTGGTATGTCCAGCATCCGAACTAGCTGACCAGCTTTCGCTCTATCGCCTGCTTCTTCCATGACCGCCGAGATAGTGCGTTCGCCGGTTGAGACGATGAAGTTTCTAAAAGTGACGATTGGCTTAACGTCGCCTGATGCTCGAGCCCGTGTTTTTCCCCGTCCGTTACCCGCCGCATAGACGATCGCCCCGACCTCTTTAGGGTTGCATTCGGATATTTCGTCAAGCGCTAGTAGACAATCGTTACGTAGGCTTGAGGCACCCTCCATGCCGTTTGCCGTAGCTCGCCAACTACCGACGTACTCAGGTGAACCCCATACCGATGCAGCCGCCCTAAGCATTGTTGACTTACCTGTGCTCGAATCGCCAAAGAAATGAATGCCGCCATTCTCAGCGGGGCAAATGTGGAGTAAGGGGGCTGCAAAGGCTGCACACAACGCTAATGTCAACATCGGGTTGCCGACTGCTAACGAACCGATATCGTCACGCCATTCTTCAGTCGTGCCCCGTTGACCAAATGCCTCAAGTGATCGGTGCGCTGACTGAAAGATAATGTCATCGCTACCGATTACCAAATCTGGGAAAACGAAAGACTTGTCAGCCCATCCAACCTGAAGCACACAGCGTTTCGTGTTCTTCGGCGGTGCCCACTGCAAATACTGCATAAAGAGTTTTGCCCGTTGAGTGGGCGCAATCGCTACGCCCATCGAGAGCAACTCTTTTTGCAGAGCGGTTCCGTCCCCAGCAAGCAATTCCATCGGCATTGCCCAATGGCGCTTAACTCCGGTCGTATTCGTAAACGTGAGCAGGCGACCGTAATTATTACCGTGAATATCATGTGTTTGATAATCAATCGTTAGTGGCGAGCAAATCCAAATGTCATCGTCTGGCTTGCCGTCATCGGCCGTGGTGGACGATCTTTTGCCATGGCCATGGTAATAGACACCCGGCGGTTTTTTTACTCCCCCAATCAGCACCCATCCTTCGTAACTCCTGAAGCAGGGTCTGTCGTTTCGATTAATGGCAGCTTCAGGCGGTTGGCTTTTAAATGTCCTTTTTGAAGATGCAGTTGATTCATCATCTGAAAAATCGTGTGGGGTTACACCTGCTACACAATCATCTTCGGGGGTCTCACTGCTGCGACCATGATGGATATTGGGTGTTACACCAGTTACACCGATTACACCTAAAACATCACCGTCGGCTACGAATTCATTATTTTGCATTTTGCGCTCCGACAAAGTAATCATTGAAATCGGAGCCGAAGTCATCATCAAACTCAGGAAATGCTGTTAGTGCCCCAACGGCAAGAGCTGCTTTGGTGGCAAAGGTTTTACCGGGGTTACCTTCGGTCTTGCGGTCATCGTCACCGCATATGACGAGCTGCTGGTTCCATGTTGCGCGAGCGGATTCTGCAACAGGCAAAAGATTTCCAGCGTTCATGGCACACAAAACTGGATCGGCTAGGTGTTCAAATAGACTGGCGCCTGTAGCCCAGCCCTCGCAGATCAAAATTTGACCTTTGGTTGACAGGTCTCCGATGAGTGAAAACAATCCCTTGGTGCGTCCGCCTGTCGTAAACCGTTTGGTTCCGTCAGGGTATATCGTTTGAAGGCTCCAAATTGCCCCAGATGTGTCTTGCAGTGGCACGATTAGCTTGTCGCCTGATTGCCGCAGGTTGTGCGGCATAACCCGTTTTCTGATCAAGTATGGGTGCTTCGGATCCGCAGGTTTTGCAGATTGCCAAATGCAATTCACCTCGTCGGCAACCCTCAGCCAGTGAGTCTCACGATCACGCTGCTTTTCTAACTTGGCTTTTAAAATCGTTTGATTTAATGCACGACTTTCCGCCGTCGTCATGGGTTGTTGGCAATCTCGCCATGTTTCTTGTAGCCCAGTTTTCCATGAGCCAAAGGTACAGATTGAATATGGAAGGGTATGACCCACATACCAGCCGTTTTTGGATCCGCCTTTATCACC
>JBIPLT010000075.1:0-12093 GCA_044368255.1 Flavobacteriales bacterium | reverse complement strand
AAGCACCGTTTATTACACCTTGCGCTTTGACTGAAGATCCCGGTATAACAACTACCAGAATCAAAATGAAAACTAAAATTAACTTCCTCATATACTTTTTATTTATCTATACTATAAACGTTATTGAAGCGTAAAAGATACAGGTGGGCCAGGCATATTTCCTGCAGGTCCACTAATTCTGATATTCTTGAAAGTAATTGTTTGCCCAACACTCATTGCTTTTACAATTGTAAGCTGCTCTGGGGTTAACTTGCTTGAACTACTGGGAAACTTCTTTTCAGTTCCCTTATAAGATACCACCATATCAAAACCATTCACCCCGAATTTGATATTAAGTGGAATACTTGCATCATAACCAGCAGATAAACCTCCTGATAATAATTCTGTTTTCTTGATTGAAGATGCAGTGTTAGGCGTTTGATTGAAATAAACATTGGGCGTTGGAAGTCTTCTCACTTTAAATTTAAAGCTACCAAGTGATTTTGATCCTGTACCGGTTTTTCCACTCACACTTAATTCAATTTCTTTTCCAATCAAAGATGCATTAGTTGGAGTAACTGAATAATAGTCTGCCTTCTTACTTACACTAACACTTCCAGAAGTTAAACTCACTTTATCAGGTGGAAAACCTGAAGCAGTTGCTTTCAACTTATTATCATAATTCATGTAAAGTACATTCATTTCAATGTTACCAATAGCAGCAGTTGGCTCACCTACTTCATACATAAATTTCCAAGGCTTCCATTTGATTTCACCTTTTTCTTTGATACCGATAACACCTTTTACAAAGTGTTCTCCAGATCCTTTTCCTTCTAATTTGATTTTACCTTTAATCTCTTTCCAGTTTGCCTCATTTGTAGTATCAGCATCAATTCCGTACTTGATCGTAGGGATTTCTGTAGAGTCATAAGCAGCAATCATTACACTTAGGCTTAATGAATCACCCATGTTCATGTAATTTGATTTAGCAAATGCTAGAGGTTCGATTTTATTAAATTTAAAAGCTGGCACGTTTACTTTAGCCAATAATATTTCGATTGCCTTAACCTCAGCATTTCGAATATCACATGATAAAGCGGTGAACAATGCAGATGCAGCCACCACTGGCGCGTGGTCAAACATTCCTAATTGCCAATCTACTTCCTCTTCAAAATCTTTCAATTTTTCAGGGATGGTTAGCTTCAACTTTATCTCTGTCTTCAATGAAAACATTTTTTTGAAGCTCTGCTCTTAATTCCTTGATCATTGCTTCTGGATCAGTTGAAGTAATAGCTTTAGGATTGATCTTGTATTTACGCTTACCATCATTGTACTCGGTAACCAATAATAAAAGGTCATCTCTATACTTCATGATCTTTTCACGAATCTCGGCTCCTTTAGCGTGACCAGGAGTTCCTGGTTCTCCACCAAATAAGCGAGTAGCAGCATCATAATTGTCTTTTTGTTCGATTTCCATTGGGCTAATGGTTATGAATCTTTTGGTTTTTGTATCCTCAGAAACATAATCCTTTTGCTCAACATCTTTAATCAATACATTCTTACAATCTAAATTGATGTATTTATCCATCTCATAAGCCATTTTCATCACCTTTTCAGCTTTTTCCTGCCAAGGTTTTACTTGTTTCTTATTTGCCGGCACTGCCATCATTGCGTCAAACTGACCCATTAATGCATCACGGTTATTGAGGATAATAATATTACTTTCCATAAGTTTAACATCAAGCTTTGCAAAAGCGTTGATAATTTCTTTGGAAACGTTAAGAGCAAGAAGAGCGGTGAGTACAAGGTACATCATACCGATCATCTTCTGTCTGGGTGTTTCTTTACCACCTGCCATAGTGAATTATGTTTTTTTAAGTTTAAACGATAATGAATAAATTCACTCTTGGATTATCCGCGGTTCCCCACGTTAACATTCATAGCAGCAAGCATGTTGCCATAAATAGTATTAAGAGCAGAAAGGTTGCGAGACAATTCAGACATGCTTTCCTTGTACTTCTTAGTATCATCAAGTGAAGAGTGGAGATTATCCATCAATTCATTAATTCCACCATAAAGTTTAGAAGAAGCTTCCAAATGTTGAGAAGCACCTTTTAACTGTAACTCATAAATATTATTTAATGACGCTAAGTTATCAGAAACCTTAACCATACTTTCTCCTAATGAAGCGCCACCTGATTGTGCATCAGCGATACCTAACATTGCAGAAGAAGCTTTTGAATAAGCGTCAGTCAAACCACTCACTTTAGTAGAAGCAGATTTCATTGCATCAACATATTCATTAGTAGCTAAAGATGCATTGGATACATCACCAATTTTATTACTCGCATCAGAAAGATTCTTTAAACCTTCACCTAAACTTTTAAGCATTTCAGGTTCGATTTTAGCATCTTCTAACATTTTGTCTAAAGATTCTGTAACTGATTCATGCTTATCGTGACCATGTGCTTTACTATCGATAGCATGTGGATCAAAATCATCTGCATGCGCTAAAGCTAATTCTGGATAAACTAATTCCCACTTCGGATCTTCATGTATCGGTTCAAATGCCGAGAAAATAAAGATTACCGCCTCTGTTGAAAGTCCAATTACAAGCATTGGTCCAGCTCCTGGCCAGTGCATAATCTTAAACATCGCTCCGATAATTACTACTGCTGCACCAAAACCGTAAAGTTTGGCCATAAAAAGTTTCCATTTCTTGCTTCCTGGTTTCATAGATTTCTTGCTTTAATTGGTTTTATTTTATTTGGTTTGTTTGTTCGAAAACTTTTTTACTATCGGAAATACGCTCCTCCGTCACCATCTTGATCTTGACCTCCACGCCCCATGTAGGTCATTACACAACGGTATCCGATATAACTTTTAGCTGTATCCTGATATTCATAACTACGAGTTCCTGTTTGAAGATAATAACTGATATCCTTCCATGATCCACCACGAATCACTTTACGTTTTTGTGCTGGCATATCTGTATCTAGTGCATTGTATCTGTATTCAGGATTTAAATCATGTGAGAATTCATATACTGATTCATCATAAGCTGTTTCGCACCATTCTGCAACGTTTCCAGCCATACAATATAATCCATAATCATTCGGATGATACGAGTTTGCTTTCACTGCATGGAAACCACCATCTTCCATATATCGGCCACGCATTGGCTTAAAGTTACCGAGTATACAACCATGAATATTTCTGATGTATGGACCACCCCATGGATATGGACTTCCATCTAAACCACCACGAGCGGCATATTCCCATTCAGCTTCTGATGGTAAACGAAATTCTTCAACTATTGGCTCTCCGTTTGAAGCTAGATATGAATTCATCAACATAGTTCTCCATACACAGAAAGCTCTTGCTTGTTGCCAAGTAACACCTACAACAGGATATTCATCATAGGCTTCATGCCAAAAATAATTTCTTGTCATTGGATCGTTAAAAGAATAGGTAAAATCATGAATCCAGCAAAGTGTATCTGGGTAAACATGAATTTTATCTCTAATGATAAATCTTGATCTATCGGTATGAGAACGAATCGCATGATTTTGCCCTTTACGATTATTTTCATTACTTAAATTTAAGTCTCGACCCACAGGGTCACCATTTCCTAAAGTATCCTCAGAATATAAATTTCGGTGATCAAAATTGGGGTCATTAAATCCATCTTCACGAATTACCAATCGACCTTTATCTGCAGCCGCTAACCAGTCGAACCACATATAACTAAAAACTAGTTTACGCGGATCAAACTGACGTTGCCAATAGAACTTCTCATGATCTGGAAAATACATTTGAGATAGTGTTGGCATCAGTTCTGGGTCATAATAGCGGAATTTTACACCCCAATCGATATTCCAATCTGGGTCAGGTCGCTCTTCGCCGTTATCATCATAAGTTGGATATGTCCACTCTGCTGGCTCTGTTTGAGCTAATAATCTTCTTGCAGTAGAGTCACGAACGTAATAAACAAACTGACGATATTCATTATTTGTAATTTCGGTGTTATCCATAAAAAACGCCTGAACAGAAACCGTTTTGGTTCTGTTATAATGCGCCCAAGGAACATCCTGATCACTGGCGCCCATGTTATAGCCACCAGAAGGAATGTACATCATACCATAAGGCGTATTGTGGTAAAAAGGCCTCCTACCTCTTGCACCAACCAACTCGTAATCTGACCCTTCGGGACAACCCATTAGGACAAATGATGTCAATCCAATAAACAACAACTTTTTCATGCTACCTCCTTTTATAATACTACACTTCATTATGAACTCTTGCATGTTCATAAACCTGTGATTTGATTTTAACGCAGAATTTTTGATTGGGTTACAATTTTAAAATTTATAAGAATCTTACCGTTTTCTTTTTCGAAATTTTTGGAACTGGATCAAGGTTAAAGCAATAATTCAACATGATTTCATGTGAACCAGCACTATAATCTTTTATTTCAGAAGTGGTTAAATCATAAGAATAACCAATTTTAATCATTCCTTTTCCAACCACTTGCTGATAACCTAATATTGGAGAAATTGCGTCTTGAAGACGATAACCTAATCCAAACCAAACCATATTCTTCCACATACCACGAATTGAAATATCAACTTGGGTTGAAGCTGCATCAGATTTCACCAGTAAAGTAGGTTTTAGCATCCAATCTCCGGAACCAGGTAAAGTCCAATTATAACCAGCAACAACATAATAGTGACGTTTATTCAAGTAACCTAAATCAGAAAGATCTGACTCGGTTAGATGTGTAGAAGATAAACCAACATAATAATTGGGCCCAGCATAATATAATCCTAAACTTAAATCATAAGTAGTTTGAGAAATTGCATTATCAGGAATAGCATTATCGGTAGTAATTGAACCTACTCCATCTGGTGGCAACCAGTTAAATGCTAAACTTTTACTTACCATTCCTCCAGCAATACCAATACCAAGAGTTCCTCCTGTAGGTAAACCTAAATGAAAAGAGTAAGATCCTCTTGCATATGTATCATTAAATTGACCTAATTTATCTTTAAAAACAGATAAACCAAGACCACCACGTAATGCTTTCACAGGGCCATGAACATTCAACAACATAGTTTGCGGTGAACCATCAAAACCTGACCATTGCTGACGGAAAAACGCCGTAGCACAAATTTTACCATCAATACCGGCAAAACCAGGATTAAATGATAAACGATCATACATGTATTGAGTGAACTGAAAATCCTGTTGTGCAAAGGAAGAAACTCCAATGAACAGTGATGAAATCGAGAGTATAATTTTTCTCATAAATCGACTCAAAAATGGTTTATTTTTTCAAAAAAGTAACAGTAGGAGACTATCCCAAATTTTGGCTAAGTTAATCAAAAACTAAATTGGAAAAAATTTTGGTTGAGATTTTAACGATTTTCCAAACTTTAAAAAGTTCATTCAAGAAAAAATTATCTGTTAATCAACTAACTAAGCTTTTGAAAAGTCTTCCACCAAAGATCAGGCATTTCATTCTTCATAGCTTGTTGGTAGTCTTTGTAGCTGCAGGGCACTAAATGATGGCGTTCAAATTTTAATCTTTTATCGGGAGGATATGGTACATCCATCCACCACCGATCCGTCTTATTGCTTTTAAAGAAAATAATTTCATGACCAGGTTCGGTAATATTTACACGATACATAGTATGTTCTTTCTTTGTTCCAATAGGTGTATCTTTTTTGCGATTATAAAAACCATCGATGAAATACCAACTGATTTGAGCAGCTAAATGAGAAGTATGTCCGCGTTTATCCATTTCAGGATTCACTTCATAAATTCCAAATGAAGAAACTTTATCACTCATTCCAGAATAACGAGCAAGTTGACATGCTTCTTCTCCAAATAATCCATTTGGGGTTGCGTTTTTATTTCCGTGAGCATCGGATGCTCGAATGGCGGAAATATCAAAACTTACTATATCTGCATTACGAATTAAGGGTTCTGCCCATGAAATATCCTCCCTTAATTGGCCTAATCGCAAGGTATCAAAAAATAATTTATCCATCAATTCGATGGATTTTATATCTGCATGGTGAGATTGAAAACCGATGTTAGCGTAATTGAAAAGGAAATTAGGTTGATGTAAAATTATTTTGCTTAAATAAGATTGTGAATGTAAATCTGCATCTACTTCTCCTAAATCAAAACGAGGATCAATGGTTGCAATATTGATAGTTGTTTCAACTTTTTCGTAGGCACGATAATTCGCATAAGTGAAATCTTGTCCGCCTCCGAGTATAAGAACGACTATTTTATTTTTAATCAATTCGGATATGGCAGAAGAGACAGCAAAATAAGTATCTTCTTTTGTTGCTCCTTTTTTAATATTTCCTAGATCTGCAATTTTATATTTATGAGAGCCTTTAGCTAATGAATATAAATATTTTCTGATTTCATCTGGGGCATTTGAACAACCTGAATTATTGATAGCAGCAGAATCATCCATAATGCCAATGATGGCAATTTCTGTGTTTTTAAAATCCAGTTCCTCGCCTTTATCTATAAAAAATACAGAATTCCCAATTACCTGATTGAGGGGATCCTCACTTCGGATAAAAGATTTATAAGGTTCAAAAAAAATGGAAATATCCATTATTTCTTTTTCTTTTTAGTCACTTTTTTAGTTACTGCCTTTGCCACAGGTTTTTTAGCTGCTGCTTTTTTAACAACGGTTTTAGTTTTTGCTATACTCACTGTTTTTTTTGTAGTTGCTTTCTTGGCAGTTCCTTTTTTAGCAGCTCCTTTTTTCACTGTCTCTCCTTTATCTTTCGATTGACTTTTTACCAATTGCATTACTTCGTCGTAAGAAAGTTTAGCTGCATCAGCATCTTTTGGAATACGAACATTTAATTTTCCAGCTTTAATAAATGCACCCCAACGGCCTTTGAGTACAACCACATTTTTATTTTCAGGGAAAGCTTTAATTATTTTATCCTTATCCGCTTGTTTCTTTGCAATTAATAATTCTGTTGCACGTTCCAAAGTAACAGTCATTGGATCATCACCTAAATCTTTTTTGAGAGAAGCGAATGTTCCATCATGCGCAACATAAGGGCCGAAACGGCCGGCATTTGCAACTACTTTTTTGCCATCCATTTCTCCTAAATCGCGTGGTAATTTAAATAATTCCATTGCTTCCTCTAAGGTGATCGTAGAAATACTTTGTTCTTTTCTTAAGGAAGCATAACGAGGTTTTTCTTTATCATCCTGCTCACCAATTTGAACCATTGGTCCGAATCTACCAATACGTACAATTACTTTTCGTTTCGACACTGGATCTTTTCCGAGCGCTCTTTCTCCAGTGGCGCGTTCACTTGTTTCTTGTGTTTTCTCAATGTCTTTGTGGAATGGTTTGTAAAATTTACGAATCATTTCATTCCATTTTATCATTCCTTGCGCGATATCGTCAAATTCTTTTTCTACAGAAGCTGTAAAACCGAAATCCAAAATATCTTCGAAGTATTGAACCAAGAAATCATTAACGACCTCACCAATATCTGTAGGGAATAATTTATTTTTTTCGGCGCCTGTATTTTCTGTTGCAATTTTCTCAGTGATTTTTGCATTCTTCAATTCTAGAACATCATAATCACGTTTTACTCCTTCCCTTTCTTCTTTGAGTACGTAACCTCTTTTTTGCACAGTTGAAATTGTTGGAGCATATGTGGAAGGTCTACCAATACCTAGTTCTTCTAATTTCTTAACCAAACTTGCTTCGGTGTATCTTGCAGGATGATGAGTAAATCTTTGAGTACCTGTAATTAAATTAGCCAGAAGTTTTTCTCCTTTTTTCATTGGAGGAAGCATTCCTTCTTTTTCATCATCATTATTTTCATCATCAGAACCCTCAAGGTAAACTTTCAGGAATCCGTCAAATTTCAATACCTCACCTTGAGCAACAAATTCTTCTTTACGAGTAGAAATACCTATAGTCGCTGTTGTTTTTTCTAAAAGAGCATCAGCCATTTGAGAGGCGATTGTTCTTTTCCAAATCAAATCATATAATTTTTGTTCAGAAGGATCACTTCCTGCCTCATGACGATTCATGTAAGTTGGACGAATGGCCTCATGTGCCTCTTGGGCACCTTTGGATTTTGTCACATATTTTTTTGGATTTGCATATTTTGCTCCGTAAAAAGAAACAATTTCATCTTTAGCAGCTACCATTGCTGAATCAGATAAATTTACGGAGTCGGTTCTCATATAGGTAATATGTCCGGCTTCGTATAATTTTTGAGCTACGCTCATTGTTCTTGCCACAGAAAATCCAATTTTACGAGAAGCCTCTTGCTGCAAGGTAGAAGTGGTGAATGGCGCAGCTGGAGATTTTTTTGCAGGTTTGGTTACTAATTCATCAATGATAAAATCAGCAGCTTTACATTTATCTAAAAAAGCTAATGCATCCTTTTTGTTGTCAAATCTTTTATTTAATTCAGCTTTAACCATATCCTTTTTGTTTACCAAAAATTCAGCCACGAACCTATAATAGGTTTCGCTTTTAAAATTTCTGATATCCCGTTCACGTTCAACGATAATTCTAACCGCAACAGATTGCACTCGTCCGGCAGAGAGAGATGGTCGGATTTTTTTCCATAACAATGGCGACAACTCGAATCCCACTAAACGGTCTAAAACACGTCTAGCTTGTTGTGCATCGACTAAATTTTTATCGATGGTGCGAGGATTATCAATTGCTTTTAAGATAGCTGTTTTAGTAATCTCATTGAAGGTAATTCTTTTTGTTCTTTTATCGGAAAGTTCAAGCGTTTCTTTAAGGTGCCAGGAAATAGCTTCCCCCTCACGGTCCTCATCCGTTGCTAACCAAACCATCTCAGCATCCTTACAAAGCTTTTTCAGCTCTGCAACTACTTTTTTCTTATCCTCCGAGACTTCATAAGTTGGTTTAAAACCATTATCTATATCAATAGAAATTCCACTTTTTGCCAGATCTCTCACGTGACCATAACTGGATTTAACAGTAAAATTTTTACCAAGAAAACCTTCGATGGTTTTTGCCTTTGCAGGTGACTCAACGATTACCAGATTTTTAGCCATATTAAAGATTATAATGCTGATTTTAGGGTGTAAGATTTTTCAGCAACAAGGTTGCAAAGAAAATTATTTAACTGTTTGAAACGAAATTTTTTACACTAATCAATTTTTAACACTACGTTAAATTGCTATAAATCAACAATAAAATAGATTTTAGTGTCATTTTGTCATCCACTTATTTTTGGTATCTTTGTTGTCATATGATGGAAATAATATGGAAAACAACAACATTATCAAGGAGATAGACGAAAAAAGACAAGGTGAGGCCTTGGTTTTGGAGACAAATAATGGTCAAATTAAAACCAAAAAGCTTTATCTAGAAAGCTATGGATGTCAGATGAATTTTTCTGATAGTGAGATAGTTGCATCGATACTTTCGAAGGAAGGATATAGTACCACTAGAGATTTTGAAAACGCTGATTTAATCCTTTTAAACACGTGTGCGATCCGGGATAACGCGGAACTCAGGGTTCGAAATAAGTTGCGTCAATTTCATGTTTTGAAGCGAAAAAAACCAGGATTAATTGTTGGTTTATTGGGTTGCATGGCTGAACGTTTAAAATCACAATTATTAGAACAAGAAAAATTAGTGGATTTGGTGGTTGGACCTGACGCTTATCGTGATTTACCTAATTTGATTGAAGCAGTTGAAAATGGAGGAAGAGCAGTCAATGTATTATTATCAAGGGAAGAAACCTATGCAGAAATAAATCCGATTCGTTTAGATACCAATGGCGTTTCAGCTTTTATTTCAATTACACGTGGATGTGATAATATGTGTTCGTTTTGTGTAGTTCCATTTACAAGAGGAAGAGAACGAAGTAGAGATCCAGAAACTATTATTCATGAAGCAAAATATTTATTTGATAATGGATATAAAGAAGTTACTTTATTAGGCCAAAATGTTGATTCTTATAAATGGAATATGAACGGAAGTGGCGAGATTCTAGATCCTGAAAAAACAACTTGCAATTTTGCTCAATTACTGGAAAAAGTGGCACTTGTAACTCCTGAATTAAGAGTAAGATTTTCTACTTCACATCCAAAAGATATGACAGATGATGTTTTAGAAATCATGGCGAAGTATGAAAATATTTGTGATTATGTTCATTTACCTGTTCAGTCGGGAAATAGTGACATTTTAGAAAAAATGAATCGCGGCTATACGAGAGAATGGTATTTAGATAGAATTGCTGCTATCAGAAGAATTATTCCAGGATGTGGAGTTTCCACTGATATTATTACTGGATTTTGTTCAGAATCAGATGATCAATTTGCCGATACGGTTAGTTTGATGAATGAAGTAGTATTTGATTTTGCCTATATGTTCAAATATTCTGAAAGACCTAAAACATTGGCAGAACGAAAATATAAAGATGATGTTCCAGAGGAGAAAAAAGCGGCAAGATTAGATCAAATTATTAAATTACAACAAGAACATTCACATGTAAACAATAAAAAGATGGTTGGCAGCGTCTGTAAAGTATTAGTGGAGGGTGTTTCAAAAAAATCAGATTTAAATCTTTTTGGAAGAAATTCTCAAAATGCAGTAGTAATTTTTCCACGTGGCGAACATAAAAAAGGTGATTATGTGCATGTATTAATTGAAGACTGTTCACCTGCAACATTAAGAGGAAAAGTAGTGTCATGAATGAGAAAATAAATATTCAGCAATTAAAATTGCGATTTGGAATAATTGGAAACACTCCATCATTGAACCGCGCGATTGAAATTGCAGCCCAAGTTGCTTCTACAGATTTAACGGTTTTAGTTACAGGAGAAAGTGGAACAGGAAAAGAAATTATGCCTCAGATTATTCATAATTTAAGTTCGAGAAAACATGGAAGTTATATTGCAGTGAATTGTGGTGCGATTCCTGAAGGAACCATAGATTCGGAATTATTTGGTCACGAAAAAGGATCATTTACAGGTGCACATGAAAGTAGAAAAGGATATTTTGAGGTTGCCAATGGCGGAACAATATTTTTGGATGAAGTTGCTGAATTACCTATTGCAACACAAGCAAGATTATTGCGTGTTTTAGAATCAGGTGAATTTATCAAAGTAGGTTCATCTAAAATTATAAAAACAGATGTAAGAATTATCGCTGCCACCAATGTAAATATACCTGAGGCAATTCGTAGAGGGAAATTCAGAGAAGATTTATATTATCGACTTAACACAGTTCCTATTTCTATTCCTGCATTGCGATTACGTCAAGACGACATTCATTTATTATTTAGAAAATTTGCTGCTGATTTTGCAGATAAGTATAGAATGCCTGCAATCAAATTAACTGAAGATGCCGTTCATTTATTGATGACTTATTCTTGGCCAGGAAATATTCGACAATTAAAAAATATTACCGAACAAATTTCGGTGATTGAAAGTGAAAGAGATATTACTGCCTCGCATTTAATTCAGTATATTCCTCAAGAAACAGGGGATACATCCCCCGTTTTTATAGGTCAAAAAGATGGAAATGATTTGAACGAGAGGGAAATTCTTTATAAAGTTTTATTTGAAATGCGTAATGAAATAAATGATTTAAAAACTATCATTTATCAAATCATGCAAGGTGGTGAAAATAATTTAAAGACAGAGAATCTGGCGGCTGCACAAAGATTGTTCACGCAAAAGGAAACTACACATGTTCCGAGTGTAATTTCTAAAGGAGAATTGCAACCGAATAACGTGGCATCATCCTTTAATCCAGTTTACAATCCAAGTGTTTATCATGAGGAGGAAATGCCAGAACATGTGGAGGTTGAAGAGACCTTATCATTGGAAGATAAAGAAGTAGAAATGATTCGCAAAGCATTGAAAAAACATCGAAACAAAAGAAAATATGCAGCTCAGGAATTAGGCATTTCTGAAAGAACATTATATCGAAAAATTAAGGAATATCGATTAGAATAAGAATGAAATTATTGTTATCCATAATAGGTTTTGTTTTTCTCTCATCTTTTGGATGCAAGATGAATTATTCAATGACAGGTGCAGATATTGAGCCC
>JBIPLT010000257.1:0-4399 GCA_044368255.1 Flavobacteriales bacterium | reverse complement strand
ATTGAAGAATCAGCAAAGGTTATAACAGATTATACCACTAAGGATGAATTTGAATATGGCTATACCTTTCCCAATATTGAAGCACATGCGGGTTTTCTTTTTATGAATTTAGAAAATTTAAGTTCTACTTTTTCTTTCCATGGATTGCCAACCATGAAAGCACCTCAAATGATTTATGGTGGATCAATTACGGTTTATGAAGATTGGTTTATGTATGGTTCTGTTTCCTTTCATGTTCTTCCTAAAACATCCAACAGCTATACTGACAGCAGCCAACTTTCATTTAGTGGAATGTTTGTTAAAGGCTATTTTGGATATGACGCCACGACCAGTGAAGTTTTTAATATCATTCCTAGACTAGGATTTGGATATGGTAATTTAAAGTTCGTTCAAGAATTTGATAATGTTTTACCAACCATTACTTCATCTAATATTTTTAATCAATTACCCGCAAACACCATTCAATATTCTAACGCTGCCATTTTATTGGATCCAGGAATAGATATCCGATTCAATATGCGATACATCGCTTTAGGTTTTAATGCAGGTTATCAGATAGATTTATCAGATAAAACGTGGATTTCTAATCGAGGTGGATTTGTGCCCGACTCACCCAAAACAAGTCTATCTGGGTTGTATGCAATGTTAACCCTATCTCTTTTTTATAGTTTATAGATTAATTCGGTTGAAATAAATACCCAATTTCGAATGGAAAATTTTGTCCTTTACCGAAAATGTCTATTTTTACAAAAAAATTAAAAAATCTAAAATGAAAAAAGTTATTTATTCAGTAGTTGCAATCGCGATGATTTCGCTTGCTTCTTGTTCAAGCGGATGGTCAGATGCAGAGAAAAAAACATACATGGATGCATGTGTTGACGGCGCAAAAGGTAGCCTTGGTGAAGATAAGGCAAAAGAATATTGTTCATGCACTCAAGAGAAATTAGAAGCAAAATATCCAAAAGCTGCTGATCTTGAAAACGTGAAACCAGACGAGATTACAAAGCTTGCTGAAGAATGTATGAAGGCAGAATAATTTTTGTCAACTTATAATATTAAAAGCCCGGAAATATTTCGGGCTTTTTTTGTTTTTAAAAAAAAGGTATATCTTTATATTATAATTAAATTAATAAAATAACAATGAACAGTAAAACACTCGTTCATTCAAAAAAACTTTAAAATGAAAAAAATTCTATTATTTGCTGGTGTAATGTTCCTTTCCACCGCTATTTTAACTTCGTGCGGAAGTAAAGATGAAAAGAAGGATGATAAAAAAGAAGAGAAAAAAGAAGACGCTAAAGACGGCGAAGGAGAAGAATCTGAAGAAAATAGTGCTCCAACAGGTGCTTGGACGGAAGAAGTTCAAAACGCATATGTAAATTCTTGTTTTGAATCAGCAAAAGCTGGAATGAAAGAAGATGTTGCAAAAGAATATTGCGATTGCACGTTAGGAAAAATCATGGAAAAATATCCAGATCCAACATCTTTAGCTAACCTTGGTCAAGATGAAATTACTTCATTGGCTATGCAATGTATGTCTGCTGATATGATGAGCGGAAAATAATAGTTTAAAATTTTAAAAACCCTCCTTTTTGGAGGGTTTTTTTATGGAATAATTTTTGAACACCCCGTTCAAATAATAAATAGAGATTATGAAAAATTCAATTAAAATTGCCATCCTATTTTCAATTGTATTTACTACCATTTCTAATGCCCAAAGCAAATGGGGAAAGGAAGTTTGGGATGCTTATATGAATAGTTGTGTAGAGGCATCAAAAGAAACTTTTGGATTAGAGAAAGCTACTACTTATTGTGGATGCACTGGAGTGAAACTAGAAATTAGATATCCTGATGCAAATCAATTAAGTGTTTTAGGTGAAACTGAAATAATGGAAATAGCCAACATTTGCTTAGAAGAGGATGACAATGCGAAATCCAATAATACTAATTCAATTACAAAATCAGAAGGACCAAAACCTCCAACCCCTCCTGGAAAAAGCCAATTTTCAAAACCTAATTACACTGGAGCCACCAACTGGTCAAAAACCGGGTACGATTCATTTATGGAAACTTGTGTAGAGAGTGCAAAAGAGTCACTTGGTGGTGAAGATGCGGCTAAAAAATATTGTGATTGCAGTGCATCTAAATTACAATTGAAATATCCTGACGAAACTAAAGTGACCGTTACCGAAGCAGAAATCAATAAGATTGCTGAAGAATGTTTGAGTGAGAAATAACCAAAGCATTTGCAAATTAAAAAAGCCTCTAATTTTTTAGGGGCTTTTTTATGACTAAAGTCATTTTTTGATCCTTCCACTACACTCAACTTTGCATCGTGAGTGAATTACAAACCATCGTTAACTGTTATCATTGCGGAGATCCATGCGATAACGGAATTCTAAAACACAAAGAAAAGGAATTCTGTTGCCAAGGTTGTTTGGCTGTTTATGATTTATTGAATTCGGCCGGAATGGATACTTATTATGATTCGGAAGAAAAACCCGGAATCAAAATAAAGAATAAACACAATTATAAATATTTAGACCATCCCGATATTGAACAAAAAATGTTGTTGTATTCGGATCCTACCAAATCACATATAAAAATTCATCTTCCTTCCATTCATTGTAGTTCTTGTATTTGGTTATTAGAAAATATTTCGAGATTGGAGTCAAGGATTATTTCCTCTTCGGTGAATTATCTTAAAAAAGAAGCCACCATTGTTTTTTCAAAAACACTATTGCTTTCTGAATTAGCTTCTTTATTGGAGAAAATTGGGTATGCGCCAGACTTTAGCCTTAATGATATCTCAAATAAGAAAAAGAAATCTGACTATACTTTAAACTATAAATTAGGAGTAGCTGGTTTTTGCTTCGGTAATATTATGTTACTCGGCCTTCCCTCCTATCTTGGTGCCGATTTTATTCACGATGTATTTTATTTACGCCTATTTGCAGGATTGCAATTAGCACTTGCTTTGCCCATTATAGTATATGTAGCCACCGATTATTATAAATCGGCTTGGTATGCCATTAAATCAAAATCAATTAGTATTGATATTCCATTAACATTGGGAATTTTTGTTCTTTTTGGAAGAAGCGTTTTTGAAATTTTTACAGATACCGGTGGAGGATATTTAGATTCACTTAGTGGACTTTTATTTTTCATGATGATTGGAAAATGGTTTCAGCAAACCACCTATGAAAATTTAGTTTTTGACCGCGATTATAAATCGTATTTTCCAATTGCGGTAACGGTCATTAACAATGGAAACGAAGAAGCTATTCCTTTAGAAAAATTGCAACCCGAAGATGTAATTTTGGTTAGAAACGGAGAATTAATTCCCTGCGATGGAATTCTTCTTTCTGAAAATGCGCAATTGGATTATAGTTTTGTGACAGGAGAAAATGAAACCATATATAAAAAATCTAACGAACATTTGTATTCTGGCGCTAAAGTAAAAGGTGAAATGATTCGCATCAAAGTGAGCAAAGCGGTAGATCAAAGTTATCTCACTCAATTATGGAACAAAGATGTTTTCAAGAAAAAAGACCATGATTACCTTCAAACTTTATTGAGTAAAACGAGTCGATATTTTACCATTTCCATTCTATTCATCACAACAGCCACTGCTGTTTATTGGTATTTCAACGATGCTTCTAAAATTGCAGATGCGGTGACGGCCATTTTGATTATTACTTGTCCTTGTGCCTTTGCTTTATCATCTCCATTTACTTTAGGAAATGTGCTTCGCTTTTTTGGTAAGAACAAATTCTATTTAAAGGATTCTACCGTAGTAGAAAAAATGGCGGAAGTGACCGATATCGTTTTTGATAAAACAGGAACCCTCACCTATTTGGATAAAAAAAATGTGATTTGGAATGGTAGCTTTTTGAGCGATGAAGAAAAATCAATGATTTATGCGATGGTGAACAATTCTACTCATCCATATAGCAGAAGCATTGCCGAGTATTTAAAACCCTTTAAAACGGACGTAAAAGCCCAAAATTTCATAGAATATGCTGGAAAAGGAATTGAAGCAAACGTGAATGGACTAAAAATGAAGATTGGTTCCACTTCATTTGCAGGAAATGGAGAACATAAAGAAAGCAGTGTCCATATTTCATTCAATAATCAATCAAAAGGATTTTTCTCGTTTCAACAATCCTTTAGAACAGGGACTGAACATATTTTGAAAGATATTAAATCTAATTACCGAATTCATTTACTATCGGGAGATAAACCTTCGGAGATTGAATTGTTTGAAAGAAATATTCCAATTCATCAAATTCATTTTAATCAAACACCCATTCAGAAATTAGAATACATTCAAAAATTACAGAGCGAAGGAAAGAAAGTTTGTATGATTGGAGATGGATTGAATGATGCAGGAGCATTA
>JBIPLT010000061.1:0-13661 GCA_044368255.1 Flavobacteriales bacterium | reverse complement strand
GGAAGGGAGCAAATATTTGATGCTCTTAGAAGGAAATTTCTGGTTTTAACCCCCGAAGAATGGGTCAGGCAGCATGTTATCAGGTATTTAATAGAGGAAAAAGGTTATCCACCCTTGTTAATTGCTATAGAAAAATCAATTACTATCAATGGTTTGAAGCGTAGATGTGATATCATTTGCTATAATTCAAAGAAAGAAGTTCAATTGGTGGTTGAATGCAAAGCCCCTGAGGTAAACATCACACAAGATACATTTGACCAAGTGGTGAAATATCATTTGAGTATAGAATCGAAGTGTATTTTAGTTTCTAATGGAATAAAGCATTTTGTTTGTTTGATTGAAAATAACCATTATAATTTCTTAGAATCTGTACCATCCTATTATGAAATTTCAAAACATCAATAATTTTTGAATTATCTTTGCCCACCAAATGCCACAATTAACCGAATTCGAATCCTTAGAAAAACGCCTCCGCAAATCATTTTGGGAAGCACATGAAGACTTTCAGCTTTTTGAGCCTGGAGACCGCGTGATGGTATGCCTATCAGGTGGAAAAGATAGTTATACGATGCTTGAAATGATTTTACACGCACAAATCGTGTTGAAAAATTCTTTCTCTGTTATTGCTGTTAATTTAGATCAAAAACAACCGGGTTTTCCTGAAGAAACATTACCGAAATATTTAGCTGAACGAGGGGTAGAATATAAAATAATAGAGCGTGATACGTATTCTGTAGTCGTGGATAAAGTTCCTGCTGGAAAAACTATGTGTTCACTTTGCTCTCGTTTAAGAAGAGGGATTTTATACGATGCGGCTGATGAATTAGGCGCTACCAAAATTGCTTTGGGCCATCATCGAGAAGATATTGTAGAAACATTTTTCTTGAATTTATTTTTCTCTGGCAAAACAGAAGCAATGCCGATTAAATATCGCACGGATGACAATCGACATATAGTGATTCGTCCGCTGGGATATTGCCGAGAAAAAGACATTGAACTTTATTCTGAACATAAAAAATTTCCAATCATACCTTGCAATCTTTGTGGTTCGCAAGAAGGATTACAACGAGTAGCCATCAAAAATTTATTGACGGAATGGGAAAAGAAATTTCCAGATAGAACAGAAATTATTTTAACAGCTTTAAAAAATGTTCATCCAACGCATTTGTTGGATAGAAATTTGTTTGATTTTGGAAGTGTGATGTCGGGGGAAATCAATAAACAATAAACAATATGCTACAGCTATTGGCTATTGGCTATTGGCTATTAAATAAGTTTATTTCTATGCGCGTAATTAATCAATCCAGCTGTATTTCGCACATTTAATTTATAAAGTAAATTTTGGCGATGTGAATCAACCGTTCTTTTCGCGATATTCAATTTTTCAGCAATTTGTTCATTCGTAAGTTCTTTAGTAATCATGATTAAAATTTGCATTTCTCGTTTACTTATGGCCTCTTTTTTTTCTTCACTATCACCATTCTCTTTTTCTAATTCTAAATTAATCATTCGATTCGCTACATCATTAGCATAATAATTTTTACCCGATAAAATGGTATCTATTGCTAAAATAAGTTCATCGGTATCGATATTTTTTAGCACGTAGCCTTTAGATCCAGCTCTAAGCGATTCAGTGATAAAAACAGGTTCATCATAATTAGAAATAGTTAATACATTCAACGCTGGCTTTTTTATTTTTGCTCTGCGAATAGTGTCTGGCCCTGAAATTCCGGGCATCTGATGATCCATTAAAACAATATCATAGTCATAATTAAAAATCATTTCTAATGCCGTTTCTCCATCTTTTGAGTGGGAAATTTCAAATTGCCGAATATTACTTTTTGAATTCAACATATTTCTAATTCCCGCTCGAACCATTTTATGGTCATCTACGATTAATACGGATAATATTTTAGACATATTTTAGCTATTAAATTTATAGTATAGGAATTTTAATCTCACAACTGGTTCCTAGTCCTAATTTGCTATTAAATTGCGCCACTCCATTATAGGCCTTGGCTCTAGAATCAATATTCTCCATTCCATTTCCGTTCTTTCTATTTAAATTTTGGATATCAAAACCTTTACCATCATCAGATAAATGCATGATTACAAAATTTTTCATCGTTTGAAAAGAAATTTGAATTTTATTAGAGTTTCCGTGCTTGATTGAATTATTTATAAATTCTTGAATAATTCTATAGAAAGCCACATTTTTCTCATCCGATAAAACGGGAAAAACATCTTCTACAACTAATCTAATTTCCACATGATTCATCGCTTCCATTTTTCGAATAAATTCTTCAATGGTAGTTATTAATCCGTTTTTTTCTAATGATTTTGGCATTAAATCAAAACAAATATCCCGCACCGAAGTATTGGCTTCAATCAAAATATTTTCAGATTCAATTAATAATTCACGTGCCTGTTCACTGAGAATATAGGATCGAAGAGCAGATAAGTTAAACTTTAATGCCGATAATTGCTGGCCTAAATCATCATGTATATCACGAGCAAATCTTTGTCTTTCTTTTTCTTGAGTATCTACAACGGTGCGTAGCATTAATTGATGAATATTTAACTCATCTGAAACATCTTTCATAAATACAATATACTCGTCTTCATTGGGAATATTCCTAAAATTCAATAATA
This sequence comes from Flavobacteriales bacterium, assembly GCA_044368255.1. Lineage (GTDB taxonomy): Bacteria > Bacteroidota > Bacteroidia > Flavobacteriales_D > UBA2798 > CAMBFX01. Next base: position 11,009 of record JBIPLT010000061.1, on the reverse strand, counting down.
CCAAAGTTTCTACGTCTAAATTCTCATTTTTTAATTTCAAACTGTAATTAGTGAGTTTCCCTTTTTTATGACAAGTATCTTGAATCAACTGAGCATTTTCATCATCAATAAGACTTAAAAAGGAAATACTTTTTGAAATTTTATGTCCTAAACCTAAAAGTTTCAATCCAACTTGATTAATCTCTTCAATAATAAATTTATGATTTAAAATTAAAACAGCATCATTTAACTCTTGAAGAATATTTTTATACTTCTTATCAGTTCTCTCAAAAGAATTTTCGATTCTTTTAAAAGCAGAAATGTCTTGAATAATCCAAAAACTAATTTTCGTAGCACTTGTCAAATCAAATAAACTAACATTACAATTAACGGGTACTTCTGGCGAATTAATTAATGATGATTGAAAACTATAAAACGAACCAGAATCATTGGATTTTTCAAAAAAATTCACAGAATTTAAATCTAATTCAATTAGTTCATTGAGTTTATAATTGCGGAAATTATCTAGTTTCATTTTTTTTATCGCTCCTGAATTTGCATACAAAATTGATTGGTCAGTAGAAACTAATAAAACCATTTTATGAAAAATATCTAATAAACTGATAAGCTTTTCTGCTCTATAATTTTCATCAAAATCAAAAATAGATTTAAAAAGATTTATACTAAACTCCGATGGTTCCGGCAACTGGTGAGCTTGCATCAAGGAAGAAAAATTACCTTTTTTTTTAATCATGAAATAAACTTTTTCTATAAGTTAAAAAACACATTAATTGAAGTCCATAATAAGAAAATCAACCCAGCAAAAATAGTAGGTATAAACCTAAAATAAATCAGTATTTATACCTAAAAATTAAAAAAATAATGGATACTAGGAATGGCTAAAAAAATTCTAGTTTTTGAACGTTAATGAGCTAATTGGATTTTAGAATTACCATAAACTTTCCACTTTTAATGAAGTTTACTCTCCTAAGAAATGTAATAGTAGGTACCTTTTCATTGCTCGGAATTTGCCTACTTTAATTTGAATCTCAAGTATAAAATTTTACGTCATAATTTACATTTGGTAGGTTTTATAGGTTTGTAAATTGACTTAAAAAAATTATTAAAATTGAATCAAATGAACTCTAAATGTTTCATATCGAACTTAATTTAGAATAAAATCAATTCACTGGATATAAAATGCCTAAGGCTGTCATATTATTAAAATGATAATAAACTGAATTAATCGTTTTAGCTAGTTTATTATAAATTTTAGTAGGCTACATCTAACATTAATCAGTTTAAACACTGAATTGAATTTCTATATTTGTAAAAAAATAATCAATAATCATCATTTATGAAAAAAATCATTTACACCTTACTTGCCATAACCACTTTCTATGCCTGTGGAGCCAAAGAAGAGAAAAAAGAAGAGAAAAACGAAGTGGCCAAAGAGGAAGTTTCTAAAGATACTTTGATGGGAATTGAATTTAGCAAAGAGGGCGCCATGAATGTAGAAGAATTTATGACAGCCTTTGCGGGAAAAGATTCGATGGAAGCAAAAATTACGGGTACAGTTGCAGAAGTTTGTAAGAAAAAAGGTTGTTGGATGACGATGGATTTGGGTAACGGAAAAACAATGCGTGTTTCTTATGACTATAAATTCTTATTGCCATTGAACTGCGATGGATTGCCCATTGTGATTAACGGAATGGCCTATGTAGATACCATCTCTGTAGCAGATCAAAAACACTATTTGGAAGACGCTAACGCTTCTAAAGAAGAAATCGATGCTATCACTGAGCCAGAAATCAATTTATCTTTTCTTGCTACAGGAGTAATTTTGAGCAATGAATAAGCAATTAATTTTTTTATTATTTGCGGGAATTTTTGTTTTCGCTTGCTCTCAAAATTCAGAAATCAAGGAAGAAAATACTAAGAAAACTGAAACTGCCAAAACAGAAAAAAAATCAGGTCCTCGCAAACTTGAAACTGTTAAAACAAGCGAGTTAGCTCAGTTGATGCGTTTAATGGACAAAGAAATGCAATCAGCCAAAATTTCTATCGAAGGCGGATTTTCATATCATGATTCATTGACTTTTGACTATGGAAATATTCACTCGGCTATAGCCACAGAAGAAAACATGAAGAAACCAGGTTTTGATGATTTTGCTTCAGCCTATTTAATGCAATTAGAAATATTAAAAAAATCTGGACAACCTAGTCAAAAACAAAACTTCAATCTATTGGTTAATTCGTGTTTAAATTGTCATGCAAGCCACTGTCCGGGACCTATAGGAAAAATTAAAGAATTGAGGATTCAAGATTCAAAATAAAAAATTCAAGATTCAAGATGAAGAAGGTAGAAATGTTAATTTGCATTTAACACTTTCAAGATAACTTCCCAAATTAAGTTAAGAAAGCCGAAGCAGAAATGTTTCGGCTTTTCTTTGTTATAAATCTATTGGAATATGAAAAGAATAATTTGGGTTTTGATCATTCTATTTTTAGTTTCTATTCCCGTTTATCTCTACAATTTTTATCCTAATGGAATAAAAAAACCAAAAGAAACTAAATTGGCTATTTTACCATATGAAAAATTTCCTAATGAATATTCAACGTTGATTGCCAAAAATCTGAAAGAATTTTATGGATTTGATTCCGTAATCATTCTTCCATCACAAAAATTACCTAAAGAAGCTTATACAACTGTAAATACAGCTCGATATAGAGCAGATTCTATTTTACATATTCTCGATAGAAACACCGAGCTGGATAAATATGACTTCATTCTCGCCTTAACCGAAAAAGACATATCCTGTACAAAAGATAAAGAACCAAAAGCACGCTACAAAGACTGGGGAATATTTGGTTTAGGACAAAGACCTGGACAATGTTGTGTGGTTTCTACTTTTCGTTTAGGAAAAACAAAAGTAAGTGAAGTAAAATTCTTGAATCGATTGGTAAAAATTTGCTGTCATGAAATTGGTCATAATTTAGGATTGCCTCATTGCCCAACGAAGGGATGCATCATGCAAGATGCGAATGAAACTATTAATAAGATTGATGGAGAAAAAGGCGATTTGTGTGGAGATTGTGATGCAAAATTGGTGAGATGAAAATATTTACTTTAAAAAATTCTTACTCTAGCCCATCCACTTTCACTCTCAAGCTCCCTTCAATTTTCATCACTGCTATCAAGGCATCATGAATTAAATAAATCCTTGACGTTTCTAATTTCTTTAAACCACCATTGATGAAAATACCTTTGCTTACTTCATAATTCTTAAAATAGGCTTCGGTTTCTTTCTTAGCATAATCTAATTGTTGTCCAATGGGAAATAGCATATTTTTTTCCATGACTTTGCAAAATTTACCATGTGCCAACCAATTAGCCGACTTCAATAATTTGTTTTTGGTATCTAAATGAAAGTCTACTGCGGTCATTTTTATCGAACGAGATAATGTATCATAAAACGGAATTCCTTGAAGATAGATCATGCCATTGATACTTCCTTTAACTCCAATTTCCACTACTACCTTTTCATTGGCTCCCCACATATCAAAATGCGTAAGTGTAATTTTTTTCTTTCCATCTACATAGGTAAAAGGTGTAGCAATATATTGTTCGTTCATCAATTTAGCAGCATCCGAATAAGAAACTAATGTCACCAATCCAATACTAAATTCATCCGTCAATTTTTCTACCACATTCATTGGAACGATATCATCTTTGTGGGTATTCATACTTGCTTTCTCCGGTTTATCTCCAATAACAGTTTCGGTATATGTTTTTAAGCCTACTCCTATTTTTAGATTTTTTCCTTTGTCGGTTGTTTTAATCTGAGTTACCATAACTTCCTTTGGTTCCATCTTAAACCATGTCTTATACGTCTCAGAAATCAACCACGGCTCATATAATGCCTCCAATGGCTCACGCACATAATCTTTCAAATCCACATACTCTCGAACAGCTTCATCAATTTGTTCTTCAATATAATCTTGTTGTCCATCAAGAATGGCGTCAGCCACATAAGTAAGTGGCAATGAAACTACCCCAAAATCTAATGAAGGTGATTCAATCCACTCATATCCGTTACTCTCGGTTGATGTACTCATTTTCCAATCATGCTTTAAAGTAATGGAAGTCGTATAAGAGGTTTTAATAGTGCCACTAAATGAATTCACAATTCCTAAAGTTTTGTATTTACCTGTAATTTTTAAAGGCACCGTCATTGAAATCTTGTTGTTATTGGCAGAAAGTTTAATATCAGCATATTTAGTAACCGTATATTTTAATCCATCCCCATCATTATCTTCATAACTGTTGTCTTCATAAATAATTCCTTTCATATAAGAATTTATTTGCTTTTCGATATCAGCAACCGAAATTTCAATAGGAATATTAATCACCGAAATTTCTTTATCATAGATGCGCTTTTCGGGAGCGTAGGCAGCTTCGGGTTTGATAGGTTTGATGCTTTTGCAGGACATCGCAACCATCAATAAAACACAAAAAATATTTTTCAACTGGTTCATCATAATTATTTTGTTCACGTTAATAGACGCGATGCACCGCGTCTCTATAATGTCTTTCTACATTACATCTTTTAATATTTTTCGTAACATATTAAGAGAAGTTAATGCCGCTCTTCTGATATTCCTGTCTCTATTATTTTCAAATAAATATTTCTTACTCACCAATCCGTTAGGTGTGCCTATGGCTATCCAAACGGTTCCAACTGGTTTTTCTTCACTTCCACCATCTGGCCCAGCCACCCCCGAAACAGCAATAGAATAATCGGTTTTTAATTTTTCCTTAACTCCCAAAGCCATTTGTTCTACTACTTCTTTACTAACGGCACCAACAGTTGAAAATAATTTTTCATCCACTTTCAATTGGTTTATTTTAATTTCATTTGAATAACTCACTACTGAACCCATATAATAAGCAGAACTTCCCGAAACAGATGTAATCAAATGTGAAATATATCCACCTGTACAACTTTCTGCTGTTGAAAGAGTCATTTTTTTATTCGTCAATAATTTTCCAACCAAAGCTTCTAATACATCATCTTCTTCTCCATAAATCCATTCTGGAATTATTTCATACAATTTTTCACAATAATCGTCTACAATAAATTTTAATTCATTTACATCTTTACCACCCGATGAAACACGAAGTTTTACAATTCCTGGCGACGGCAAATAAGCCAATGAATGTCCTTTACTTCGTAGATCATTTTCCCAATCTTTTAAAATATCCGCTAAAAAAGATTCACCCATGCCTTGTGTGAGTATGGTGCGATGATAAACCGCAACTGGTTTAAATATTTTTACTAAATCAGGAATAACAATTTCACTCATCATTGCCTTCATTTCATAGGGAACACCAGGCATGGAAATGATAATTTTCTTATCTTTTTCAAACCACATTCCTGCGGCCGTTCCATTTTTATTTTCAATAACTCTGCAATTTTCTGGTAAATCTGCTTGCTGACGATTTACTTCCAACATTTCTCTTCCACGAATTTTAAAAAAGCCTTCAATTTTCTCTAACACCTCTTGATTACGTTTTAATTTCATCGAGAAATATTCTGCCAATGTATATTTAGTAATATCATCTTTCGTTGGGCCTAAGCCGCCAGTAATAATTATGATATTTGAATCTTCCAACAATAAATTAATCGCAGAAATGATTGCTGATTTTTCATCAGAAATGGTCAAACTTTTTGTAACACGAATATTCACCAATGCTAATTCCCTACCAATCCATGCAGCGTTAGTATTAATGGTTTGCCCAATTAATAATTCATCTCCAATTGTTAAAACAGATGCTTTTGCCATGTTTACGAAGTAACAACTTTGTTTTGAAATTGGCAAATGGATTTCTGGATGTTGTGATAAGTTAACAATAAGAATTCTTATCTTCGTTCAAATTCAAGAATTGAAAAAAGACTTACATAAATTCAATCAACAATCTTCGGGTAACCAGAAGAAAAATAAAACATTGCTTCAAAATCTAATTAAATTAGATAGTAAAAAAGTTGATTCTTTGTTTCAAAAAGCGCACGAAAAAGTTTTTGCCTGTACTGATTGCTTGAAATGTGCTAATTGTTGTAAAACTACTGGTCCATTATTCACCGCTTCTGATATCAAACGGATTTCATCCAAATTAAAATTAAGTGAAAAAGAATTTGCAGAAAAATACTTACGAAAAGATGAAGACAATGACATGGTTCTAAAGCAAGTTCCTTGTGCATTTTTAGGATTAGATAATCGTTGTAGTATTTATGAATTTCGACCGAAAGCTTGTCGAGAATATCCACATACCGACCAAGACGATCAACCCTCCATTTATCACCTCACTTTAAAGAATGCAACAGTTTGTCCTGCTGTAGCTGACATTTTAGACCATATTCGCGCTAAAATCAAATAAAAACGGAGTTTATCAACAGTTTTTCAACCGGTCAATAGTTTTCCTCAGTTTTCAACAATCTTTACAAAGTAATACTGGTTTTGAAAACGAAGCGATTAGGGATGAATTCAAGATTTGAATAATTGAAAATTCTAAATTAAATACAGGTTTTCCAACGAAAAATGAGAAACTAAAAATTTGCCTTACAGTTTTCAACATTCTCCTATATAAATAAGGTATACTGTTAATAATAAATCAGCCCATTCTCACCCCGATTCTTCTATCTTCGCCAGTAAAGAAAAAAGCGACATTATGCTAAAAAGAATTTCAGTACTCAATTCAAAAGTTTACGGAAAAGCCGAGTTACGTCTCGATGATTGTGATTCCTTGCAATTAGTTGGGCCGAACAACATCGGAAAAAGTACGTTGATTTACGCTCTAAATTTCTTGTTCATCATTGACGGACAAAAAATGAGTTTCAGTGGAAATCGTAAAGGTGATAAAGAAACGATTCATCACTATTTTCCAACTCCCAACCAAAGTTATATCGTTTTTGAAATATTCAAAGGTGGATATTACTGTATTTTGGTGAAACGCGATACAGAGGGAGAATTGGAATATTACCGTTTAGAAACAGAATATGATACCAAACTTTTTTTCAAAGAAGAAGAAGGCCAGCAAAAACTATTGAAATTTGATGAATTCAAAGAAAATCTTGCGCACGAAGGAATTGCCATAACCGAATATTATAATAAAACCGCTGTGATGAACGATGTTTATCAGAGAGGAAAAAAGAATAATGCAGTGATTTGGTTAGAAGATAATGTTAAAAGCGATGGTTTAAGTAATAACTTTTCTAAAGTTTATCGTTACCTCATCAATTCAAAATTGATTACGAATAGAACCCTAAAAGAATCGTTAATCATTGCTGATAATCGTGAAAATGAAGTTTTAAATTTCTCACAAAAAAACAAGCAGGATATTGTCGCCCTCTTGAAAATTAATGATGAAATCAAAAACATCAAAAGCATTCAGCCTGATTTCAAATCATTCCGTGAAGTGGTAAACAAATACTCTGCAAAAACGAAAGTATTGAGCGAATTGATGTTTGCCTATAATAAATCTTATTCATTTGCTATTCCTGATTTGGAAAATCGCAGCATAGAAATGGATAAAGAAATTGGAAAATTACAAACTGAACTTAACGAAGTTTTAAAACCGAAAGCTGATGAATTAAACCGTAAGCAAGGACAAAAAGAAGCAGATGTTTCAAATAAGTTGAGTAATCTTTCGGTGAAACAAATCGAATTGGATGAAATCAATTCATACGAAGATGAAAAATTCTTGAATGAATCGTTGGTGAATATGGATTCGAAACGTAAAGAATTGGAAGTAAAAATCACTTCGGTAGAATCACAAAAATTATCAGTGAAAGAAATCGAAGCGAAAGTTTCTAATCTTTCTAATTCTGTAGAACGTTACGAAAACCAAGTAAAAAACTATAATAGTTTATTGATTCATAAAATTTCGGATTCTGCTGATGATCGCAAATTATTGAACTCGATTTTATCTGATCAAATCAGTAGTTTACCTGCTGATAAAGTGAAAAAGAAAATCACAAAAGGCTCTAAAACAAGTTTGAAAATTTTTGATGGAGAAATCGATATCAAGGGAATCAATTTAAAAGATTTCAAATCGATAGAGGAAATCAAAGATGAATTGGCGGCCGTGAATAAAGAGAAAAAACAATTAGAAGATTTACTTCCAGTTGTAAAAGATCTTGAAAAAGCACACAAAGATTTATTGGATATCAATAATCAGATTGAAGTCATTAAGGATAAATTGCGCCGACTGAAAATGAAACCTGAATTACAAAAGCAGGTGGACGCAATGTCGGCAACAGTAAAAGCTTTGCAAGCAGAAAAAACAGAAATCGAAAAAGAAATCGATACGCTGAAAAGAGAAATTCACCGCAAAGATGAATCGCTCGAAAATAAAAAGATGGAACGCAGAAGCTTTGATGTGAGAATGAAATCAATCAAAGAAAACAAACAAGAGTTGGATAATTTAGGAATTCAAACCATGGAGTTTGAAACTAGCGATAGTCTTGAGCAACTTTACGGAAAGATTAAAATGCACATGCATGATCGTATTGAACTAAAGTCGGCTAAAGATAGAGCGTTTGATAGTTTAAGAAGCACATTAAAAAGTCAACATGCAGATGAATTAGAATTCATCAATTACATTGAAGATGAAATCGCTTGTTTGAGTGATAAAGAAAAATCAATTGACGGATTGTTGGCAAGTATTTCTACACAATTCGCCAATCCTGCTTATACGTTGATGCAACGTTACGAGGAATTCAAACAATTCGTTTATAATAAATTCAATCAGAAATTATCAAAGACCAGTATTTCGAATATCGAATCTTTGAAAATTGAATTATTGGATAACCGTAAATTATTAGCGGAGATTAAAAAAATCTCCTCAATTAATGAATTGAATGGACAAATGATGATGGATTTTGATCAAAGTGAAAACTTAAAAATTCTAAATAATTATTTGGATAACCAGAAAAAAGTAAAATTCGAAGATTTATTTGATATTGAACTTCATTTGGAAATCAAAGGTGCAATTAAGAAAGTGGATTTAGCTGATCAGGTGGAATCGGATGGAACAGATAGAATGATTCGTTTAGTAATTATTATGTCAATCATCAACCGTTTGGCTGTTCATGATAAAGACAATCGAATTACCCTCTTTATAGACGAGGTTGCAACTATCGATAAGCATAACCGTCCGGAGTTAGTTAATTTCTGTAAGGAACATCATTTTATTCCGATTTTTGCGGCACCTGATCCTGTTCCTGGCTTCAATAAATATTACTTTATCTATCCTTCTAAAGGAAAGATTACCGTAAATGATAAAGTGAATGCGGTTTACTCTGAAAGAAACTTAGAGGAGGTTTAAGATGCGCGCAGAACCACGGACTATATTATACTTCATCTGGAATTATTACGATATTCTAGAAGAAGTGTTCACTGAACACCGTTCATTCGGTATTGTGAAAAGAGAACGTCTAGAAGAAATTCTAGCGAAAACGGATTCTGATCTTGAGAATAAACTCATCGATTATAAAATCCTGAAAAGAATTAATGAAGATTTTGAATTCAAGCCTGCTTATTATAGTTTGTTTGAAACCATTCTTCATGAGTTTAAACCAATGTTACCAGAAACAATTGAGAAATATCACTACTCTATTTCTGAATTATATCGTAAAATCAAAACTGAAATCAATGAAGACAAACAACTTCTTTCAAGTAGACTGAATGATTTGTCCTTGCAGATTTCTGAATTTTATGATATGGTGGAAAAAAACACCACGAGTTTATTAAAGGAAACACGTGAGTTGAAAGCAAACGTTGTTAAGATTGATTACAGAGAGAAAGTTCATAAAGCTTCTTACTGGATCGAGAATTATATTATTCCTTTAAATAAAATTTTGGACATCAATCATTCGAATTCGATTTCCATCAAATTATATGAGATTGGTGAATTTGCCAATAACAAGCGTTTAGCAATGGATGAAGATTCATTGAGAATAAACTTCGAGAAATTATACAACCAGTTGATTCAAACGAATGATGATTTATTACGTCAGTCTAAAATATTGACAAATGAATTATTACCATTGATTGAAAGAATCAAGACGGAAAGTATCATATTAACAGGTTGGATTGAGTTCTTGAAGAAACCAGAAAAATATCCAGTTCCAGAAATGATTAAATCAGCTAGAAATACCACTTATAGTCGATCCATTTATTTGAATGCGCGTGAATATTTCGAGCAATTTGAGGACATGGATAATTTCTATCTAGAAGAAGACGGAACTTTACACGATAATTGGATTTTCAATCGTGAAGCATACAGAATGAAATTAGAGCAAAAATTACCAATAGAAAATTTCTTTGGCTGGGCGGTGGATACGCTAGAAGGAGAATACGAAAAAATCGAAACTGAAAAATTCTTTGCTTTAATGGGGTTGTTGTTTGAAGAAGATTTACTATTAGAAGTAAATGATGAAATCAAAACTCAAAAAATTTATACCGACGAATTAGCATTAAAAGTACCAATGATTAAAATATCAAAATATGGAATATCCTAAACACCACCGAGCAATTATTCACGATTTGTTAGACGGAAAATTCCTTCTAGCAGGTGAAGATTCATTTATTTCTTTGAAACAAAATGAAGGTTTTTATATTGAGTTCTTCAAAGAAAGTTTCAATTACGATTTGAAAGTTACGCATGATTATTCGTATATCGTTTCGGGTGAAACCAACGAAACTTTATCGAGAGATGTAAGTATTTTCTTAGCGCTATTGTGTTATGAAATTGATCAAGATGGACAAAACTTTATGGATTTAATTCAGTTTTCTGAATTTGAAATGGAAACTATTGATCATTATTTCACTAATTCGTCCTATCCAGAAGTGGTAAATTCAAATAAGCAATTGAAGGATAAAGATAGTCGCAAGAATTTTGTGAATATGATGAACAGAAGAAATATCATTGAAAAAAATGGTGATGATCGTTTTGTTTTTACTCCTGC
>JBIPLT010000256.1:0-4417 GCA_044368255.1 Flavobacteriales bacterium | reverse complement strand
ATTCTTGACTAACTTTTAAACTTTGTCGCACTAATTCACGAATACTAACTGTTCCAAATCTTAAATGTGCGCCTGCCTTACTTGTTTTATCGTCTCCAGGTGAGTTTCTATATTTCTCATATCCATTTAAAGTTGATTTTGAATAATCAATCTCTGGAATGCTAATTTTACTTTTCGTAAATCCAATTTCTTTTAATTTTACTTCTGGAAATTGAAAATCGGCCATTTTATTTAACTTTTTCTCAGAAGGAAATTCTTGATATTTATCGGGAGTTAACAACGAAAACCAAACTTTAGAATAGGGTGTAAAAACATGGTATGGGGTTCCATCACTTTTAGTTACTTCTTCTTTTTCAAAAATGACGTGATCTTTAAAAGTAAAAATCTGCTTTTTATTTTCAAGGAATATTTTTTTAACTTCTTCATCTCTAGCTATAGCATAAGGCTCATAATCGCGACTGAAGTAGATTGATTCACATTTAAATTCATTGATTAATTCTTTCCAAACCTCTACTGGTTTTCCAAATTTCACCAATACGGATGAATTATATTTTTTGAGTTTACTATTTATTTTAATAATGGAATCATGAATAAAAGAAACACGTGCATCCTCTTTATCCGAAAGTTTCGAAAGGATATCGGTATCAAAAATAAAAACAGGAACAACGGGCAATCCTGAATTTAATGCATGGAAAAGTGCAGTATTATCTTCTAAACGAAGATCACGTCTGAACCAATGAAAAACAATAGGTGTAGTATGTTTCAATTGCTAAATTTTGATTTTTGTAAAAATATAAAAGTTACAGTAGATAGAAAAAGTAAAGGTGCAATAATCATAGTAATAAAAAAATATTTCTATTGCTTATGAAAATTCAATTTTGGATAAAATGGAAATAGAAACGATTCAATTACTTAAAAAAAAATTGATTAGTAAGCAGACGCTTTTCATTTTTTAGCTTCTTTAAAATATTTAATCGGTACCCAAAGCATTCCAAAACATTCACCATCTTCTTTTCCTAAATGCTTATGGTGCATTTTGTGTGCTCTGCGAATGGCTTTAAAATAAGTAGAATTAACGCTTCTAAACCATTTGATGCGTTGATGGATAAATACATCATGCACTAAAAAATAGGTTAAACCATATATAGTAATTCCTAAACCAATCCAGAAAAATGCATTAAAATCCATATTCATACCAATTGATAAACCGGTAATTCCTGGAATCGCAAATACTAAAAAGAAATAGTCATTTTTTTCAAAAAAACCATAGCTATCTTTCTTGTGATGATCGTGATGCCAGATCCATAAAAAACCATGCATAATGTATTTATGGGTGAGCCAAGCAATCGCTTCCATTCCAAAGAAAGCCGATAAAGTGATAATTATGGCTAAGAAAATACTCATGATTGAAATAGTTTTTCAAGTTTCTGTCTTCTAAAATTAAAAATACTTTCTACTTTTTTTCTTACAAATAGAGAGTTCATCCAATTTCCTAAAAAACCTAATGGTATTTTATATCGAATTACATCGGTCATTTGAACTCCTTTTTCTGTTTTTACAAAGGTATGTGTATGCTCCCAAATAGAGTAGGGACCTTTTAACTGAATATCGGTAAAAGTATAATTATTTTGAATTTTGCATAGTCTAGTTTTCCATTTCATAGGAATTCTAAATATCGGTCTAACACGATAATCAATCTCCATTCCTTCAAAAATTTCTTTTTTCAAATCTTTGGTCAGTATTTTGAATTCCATTTCTGGAGGAGTAATTAAGGATAAATTAGCTGGAGAAGAAAAGAATTCCCATGCCTTTTCGAGACTAATTGGTAAATGTTGTTCTACTTTAAATTCATGAATATATTTCATTCTGATAAGTTAAATTGTTTTTTGTATTGCTCATAAACTCTTCCGAAACAAATTTGCAACCATACGGTAAATCTTTCTGGAAATTCACTTATTTCAATTTCTAAATCTTTCATTTGCACAAACTTCCAATCAGAGGCTTCTTCTATATTTAAAACAGGAAGTTCATTTGTTTTTCCAAAAAAAACATGGTCTAATTCATGTTCAATTAATTCATGCTCTAATTCGGCACGATAAATAAATTGAAATACTTTAGTTGCTTCGCATTGTAAACCCATTTCTTCTTTTAATCTTCTGTTAACAGCATCATTTAAATTTTCACCAAATTCAGGATGACTGCAACAAGTATTTGTCCATAAACCTCCCGAGTGATATTTAGAATCCGCTCTTTTTTGGAGAATTAATTCTCCCTCGTCATTAAAAATAAAAACTGAAAAAGCACGATGCAATTTTCCCTGTCGATGCGCTTGCATTTTTTCAATTTTACCAATTTCGGTATCATCAACATCCACTTCTATGATAAATGTTTCAATCATTCAATTGTTTTTTCTCCGTTTCGGTTAATTGATCAGAATTTTTTAAAAATAAAATAACATTATTTTTAAGAGTGAGGTCTGAAATTTTGGTCCAATTTTTAAGCAAGAACTTTTTATCATTTTTTATTTCACTTGAATAGCCAAGAATGGATGGCGCTTTTGATTGAATGGTAAATCTTAAAAACCTTAATTCTACATTGTCTGAATCTTTATTAATTGACTTTTCTAAAATTTCTTTTCCCTTATTAAAATAATTTAATTTAGAAATAGGATTATTTAAGTAGTTAGCTTCTATCATTAATGAACAACCTCGATAACCATTTAAAGTAGTGGTGTTATCCGTATTTTTTTCAAGAATACTTTTGAATTCTTTAAAAGATTCTTTTTTAGTAGCCGCTTCAGAATAGAGTTTTCTTATCGCAACTAATGTTTTGCTTTCTGCAGGAGAAAGTAAAACACTTACCATTAAAAGTAAATTGATCATAATAAATTCATTTTATATCGAACCATTGAATTAAACATTAATCCAACTTTTCGAGTATTAGTAATTCTAATCCTTTCATTTAAAACTTTCTTCGGAGAACTTTTTTTAATTTTAATAAAAAGTTTTTTATAGTAGTAATAAGCTAAATAAACTCCTGCTCTCGATGATTGGGGCAGTTGGCGAATTCCATGTAAAGCATCTTTGAAATCATTATCAATATCTTTTTCTATCTCTGTTTTTTCTTTTTCCGTGAAAATACTCATGTCTACCATTGGAAAATAAGTTCTTCCCAAAACCTGGTAATCATGTTTCATATCTCTCAAAAAATTGACCTTTTGAAAAGCAGCCCCTAATTTCATGGCGGTTGGTTTTAATTGCGCATACATTTTTTTATCTCCTTCGGTAAAAATATGTAAACACATCAATCCAACTACTTCTGCAGATCCTAGAATATATTCATTGTATAATTCTGAATCATATTCTTGTTTCTCTAAATCCATCTCCATGCTTTTTAAAAAAGTATCGATTAATACCATTTCAATTCCATATTGATGAACCACTTGTTGAAAGGCATTTAAAATAGGATTTAATGAAATTTTTTGTTCTATGGCTTCATAAGTATCTCGTTTAAATTTATCCAAGAGATACTTTTTATTAAAATCATCAAAAGTATCTACAATTTCATCGGCAAATCGAACAAAACCATATACTGCATAAATGGGATTATGTAATCGTTTATTCAAAAATTGAATACCGAGTGAAAAACTAGTACTATATCTTTTAGTTGTTAGCTTACTGCATTCAACCGACACTTGGTCATATAACGCTTTCATGTTTCTTGTTTTTGGAGAAAGTTTGTTTTAATAATTCTGCAGCCACTTGACCAGAAATTAATGAAGGTGGAACTCCAGGGCCTGGTACAGTGAGTTGACCGGTATAAAAAAGGTTTTTCACTTTTTTATTGCGGATTTTTGGTTTAAGAATGGCTGTTTGTCGAAGTGTATTGGCCAATCCATAAGCATTGCCTTTGTAGGAATGATAATCAGCAATAAAATCATTAACACAATAGCTTTTTTTATAGTGAATATTGTCCGCGAATTTTTCTCCAATTTGTTTTTCAATTCTATCAATCATTATCTGAAAATATTTTTCTCTTAAGTCTTCTGAATCATTTAGACCAGGAGCGATGGGCATCAATAGAAATAAATTTTCATGTCCTTCAGGTGCAACTTTATCCGTTTTAGAGGGAACACAACAATAGAAAAGTGGTTTCTTAGGCCAGGAAGGATTTTTGTAAATTTCTAGCGCATGTGGATCTAAATCTTCATCGAAAAATAAATTATGGTGCTCTAAGTTTGGCAAACGTTTATTGATTCCCAAATAATAGATTAATGAAGAAGGAGCAAATGTTTTTTTCTCCCAATATTTTTCAGTGTAATTGCGGTATTTTTTTTCTAACAATTTTGATTCTGTATGGTGATAGTCGGCTGAAGAAATAATTCCATCACAGGATATAAATTCTCCATTTACATTAA
>JBIPLT010000060.1:0-13711 GCA_044368255.1 Flavobacteriales bacterium | reverse complement strand
GCAAATTTTTTAGTTCGTATTTGTAAATCTTCCCTCATAAATATAACCTAGGTATTTCCTATTTCATTAAATCAACAAATCTCCAATTCGTACTTGTCTTTATTTCATTAAATCGCCAAATCAACAAATCATACTTATAATACATTCAAAATTTGTTCCTTTATCTTCTCTAACTCATCTTTCATTCTCACCACAATCTTTTGCATATCCGCTTGATTGGATTTAGAACCGAGGGTATTTATTTCACGACCGATTTCTTGAGTGATGAATCCCAATTTTCTTCCTTGATTAATTTCGTTGTTCATCGTTTCATTGAAATAATCACAATGTGTTTTTAATCGTAATTTCTCTTCTGAAATATCCAATTTCTCCATGTAATAAATCAATTCTTGCTCGAAACGATTTTTATCTACATTTTCATTTCCTGCAAAATCCGCTAATGATTTACTTATCCTTTCTCTGACTGTTTCCATTCGAGAAAGCTCAAAAGGTTCTACTTGAGTCAATAAATCTAAAATCACATTTATTCTATCCGACACTTCCTTTTGTAATGTACTGCCTTCTGTTTGACGAAAATTATCAAATTTTGCAATAGCTTCTTTGGCAATATTCCAAACTTCTTTCCATTCCGTTTCGTCTAATTCTTGACGTTCTGTTTTCATTACGTCTGGCATTCTCAAAACAGTATGAATAACTTCATCGTTGAGATTTATCTGTAATTCGGCCGCTAATTCCTTAATCTGATTAAAATAACCAATGGCAATATTTTTGTTGATTGTATTGCTTGAATCTTCGCCTTGTGTTTCACAATAAATAGAAAATTCAATTTTTCCACGATCAGTAAGTTTAGAAAGTTCATTACGTACTTGTAATTCCTTTTCACGATAAACACCGGGCATACGAACCGAAAGATCGAGTTGCTTGCTATTAAGCGATCTCATCTCTACAGTAAATTTTTTGTTCCCGATATTCGCTATCGCCTTTCCATATCCTGTCATTGATTTTATCATAAGGTAAAGGTAGGAAATGAAAAATGAAAAATGAAAAATTAAATATAACTGAGTGGCAGTAGGCCTAATTCTCACACTCGCGCTCTCTTACTAACCAACCATACTCCGGTAAAAATCAAGGCGGCTGCGAGCCATTTTATCCAAGTTAGTTCGTCTTTTCCGTAGGAAACAGCAACTAATGTAGCGATGATCGGTTGCAAATAAATATAGGCACTCACCACAGAAGGACTGATTCTTTTCAACGCATAAGTATTCAATAAATAAGCAAAAAACGTTGTTCCTACGATTACAAAAATCACGGCCCAAATCATGTTCGGAGTAAAAATATTCCAATTTACTTCAACAAATTCCTTCCATCCAAAGGGAATCATAAAAGGTAATCCCATTAAAAAAACCCATTTCATCACCGTGATGGCATTGTATTTTTGCATCAATGGTTTTACTAAAACCAAAAATATTGCATAAGAAAGTGCATTAAGAAAAATACAAATATCTCCCCAAATATTTCCTTGCACATCACCCATTTTTTTGAAAGTAATAAGAATAATTGCACCAATTAATCCTAATAAAATTCCCGAAATTTTCCATTTGGTAATTTTCTCGCGCAAAATCCAAGCAGCAAAAATTACTACTAAAATTGGATTTACAATCATAATAATTGAAGCATTGATGGGTGAAGTTAAACTCAATCCCAGAAAAAATAATCCTTGATTAATAACTACGCCTGTCATCGCGCAAAAAAATAAAATTTTAAAATCCTTTTTCTCAACTGTCTCGGGGTAAAACAAACCTAACGTCCAAATGAGAATGACCATTCCTGTAATACGCATTAATACAAATCCAAATGGACCAATAAATTCAGGAGTAAGTTCTTTGGCAATAGTGTAATTTAACCCGTAGATAATATTAACGATGAGTAATGCGATATGTGCTCGCAAAATGTAGTTCATCCTTTTTTAACGATTATTGAAATCGTTCATCGTGCGTTGTAAACCTGCGGTAGAAAATCCTTTGATGACTTCCATACATAATTCTATTCGAGGTTGAAGCGCTTTATCTTCTTCTGGAGTCCATTTTCCCAATACATAATTGGATTGATGTCCCTTCGAAAATTCATCACCAATTCCAAAACGTAAACGCGCAAAATTTTGATGACCTAATACTGCGATGATATCTTTCAAACCATTATGTCCACCATCACTTCCAGCAGGACGAATTCTAATTTTTCCGAATGGTAAGGCTAAATCATCTGTAATGATCAACATATTTTCTACAGGGATAGAATGTTGTTGCAACCAATAGTTGACTGCTTTTCCACTCAAATTCATAAATGTTGTTGGCTTCACAAGAACGATTGTTCTTCCTTTGAATTTTAATTCGGCCACATGCGCATGTCGGCCTTCTGTAAAAAAAATATTGGACGCCTTAGCTAGGGCGTCCAATACAGTAAATCCGATATTATGTCTTGTATTTTCGTAATCCGCTCCGATATTTCCTAAACCTACAATCAGAAACTTCATACCTCAATCAATTATTATTTCTTTGCAGGAGCTTTTGCAGCGGCGGCAGCTGGAGCAGCAGCAGATGCAGCAGCAGCTTTAGGCTCTTCAACAACGTTACGTGTAATTTTCACTGCAGCAACCACAGCATTTGGTTCTTCCAAGAAAGTTAATCCATCAATTTTCATGTCTTTGATACGAATATCTGATCCTATATCTAAATGATCACAAGCTAAAGAAATATTTGCTGGCATTTTGCTGATATCTCCGCGCACCGTTAATTTACGGAAATTCTGTAATAATTTTCCCCCTTTTTTCACACCTTCAGCCGCACCTGTCAATTTCAAAGGCAATTTTAATTTTACTTCTTTTCCAGGAATTACTTGTAAAAAATCTACATGCGTTACTCTATCTGTTACTGGATGAAATTGGATGTCTTGAATGATTGAAGATACTTCTTTGCCATCGATAGTTAATTTCACTTCATACACCTCAGGGCTCCAAATAATCTTTTTTAATTCTTTTTCAGTAGCGGCAAAAGATGTTTGAGTTTCTCCACCATACAATACGCATGGCACATTACCGGCTCTTCTGATGACAGCCGCATCTTTTTTCCCTACGTTCGTTCTTGACGAACCGCTCAACGATACTTGTTTCATTTTATTTTGATTTTAATTAATTACTTGTTTATTGGATAATGAAATGTGAACTGATGGATTCATAATTCTGCACGCGATGAATCACATCTGCAAAAAGATTAGCCACGGTTAAAACTTTTATTTTTGAACTTGTGTGCTTCAATGGAATGGTATCTGTAACAATTAACTCTGTTAATGCAGATTTATCTATTTTCTCAATCGCATTTCCAGAAAGAACGGCATGTGTGCACATAGCTCGAACTGACTTCGCTCCTTTGTCCATCATTAATCCGGCCGCTTTTACTAATGTTCCTCCTGTATCGATAATATCATCAATAAGAATTACATCACGTCCTTCTACATCACCAATCACGGTCATGTTTTCAATTACGTTTGCTTTTTTACGCGACTTATAACAGAATGCCATTTCTGCATTTAGATATTTCGCATAAGCATTCGCTCGTTTTGTTCCTCCAGTGTCGGGAGAAGCTAAAACTAAATTGGGCGTATTTAAACTTTGGAGATAAGGAACAAAAATACTGGAAGCAAAAAGATGGTCTACAGGAACCTCAAAAAATCCTTGTATTTGATCAGCATGAAGATCCATGGTTACAATCCTATCAACTCCTGCGGCAGTTAAAAGATTAGCCACTAATTTTGCTCCAATAGAAACACGTGGTTTGTCTTTTCTATCCTGACGAGCAAAACCGAAATAAGGAATAACCGCCACTACTCTACGAGCCGAAGCACGTTTTGCGGCATCCACTAACAATAAAAGTTCAAATAAATTATCAGCTGGCGGAACAGTGGATTGAATAATATATACATCCTGACCTCGAACGGTTTCTTCTAAAGAAGGTTGAAACTCACCATCGGCGAATTCCCCAACCGCCACTTCTCCAAGTGTTTGGCCGTAGGATGCGGCAATTCTTGTAGCCAAATCTTTAGTTACTCTACCTGCGAAGAATTTTGAACCGGTTGCCATAATTAATTTTTAAGGGGTGCAAATGTAGGTTTTTCATTGTGAAGGACAAAAGATTTAAGAAAGGAAAAGATAGAAAAATGAAAATATTTTTTTGAGATTGGTGTAGAATAGATAAATTCGCAACCCGTTCAAAGTTCAAAGTTCAAAGTTCAAAGTTCAAAGTTCAAAGTTCAAAGTTCAAAGTTCAAAGTTTAAAGTTTAAAGTTCAAAGTTCAAAGTTTAAAGTTTAAAGTTCAAAGTTTAGGGCTTTCAAAAACTTTAAACCTTAAACTAAAATTCTTTCGCCCGGGTGGTGGAATGGTAGACACGCTGGTCTCAAACACCAGTGTCTTCGCGGACATGTCGGTTCGAGTCCGACCCCGGGTACACTTAAAAGCCGCTGTATGCGGCTTTTTTTATTTTATACAATGGCTAGCGTCTATATACTTTATTCTAAAAAGAGCGATAAATATTAAATCGGTTGCACAAAAGATTTCGAGCAACGGTTCGAATATCATCAAATGAAAGAATTCCCAAAAAGCTTTACTGCAAAATACTCTGATTGGGAATTATTCTACGAAATACAAAATTTAACTATTACCACAGCCCGAAAAATCGAAACGCATATTAAAAAAATGAAAAGCCGGAAATATTTAGAGAACATCAAGGCTTATCCTGAAATTTCTCCAAAGCTTATTCAAAAATATTCGGAAGACACGCTTCCCGATGGTTATCGGGACCGATAATTATCGGAACGACCCTGAGTACAAAAAATCAGAGTGAGAAACAGATCGAGAGCGATCAGACTCCTCTGATTTTTTTTCGCTCTGTTCACTCGCACTCGCTCTAATCAAATTCAAAAATTCCTATTACAAGAGCGAAAAACACCAGTCTGATATTTCTTCATTCTGTTCACTTATACTAAATCTGAAATCAGATTCAGAATAAAGATTAAAAATAATTTTTTTCTGAGAAATTTTTATTTCTAAAACCCAAACAACTCCGTCACTACTCCCGGAACTGCGCCTAAGGCAACAATCAGTAATGTGCAAAGAATGAAAATGGCCATATGAGATTTACCAATAGAAACTTCGGTGGTTTTATCTGAATCGGTAAACATAGTGATGATTACTTTCAAGTAATAAGTTGCTCCTACAGCTGCCGATAAAATGGCGATGACCATTAACCAAGCATTGGTGGTATCAAGCAATGTGACGAACACAAAATACTTAGCGAAAAATCCAGCTGTAATCGGAATACCTGCCAATGAAAGCATCGCAATGGTCATGCAAATGGCTGCTGCTGGACTTCTCTTCAACAATCCTTTGAAAGATTCAAATTCATTATCACTGTTTTTAGCAACATGGTATAAAATTCCAAAAGCCACCAAACTTCCTAATGAATAAGCAAGAGAATAATACAACAATGCATCCAACGACATATTAAGATTATTGTTTGCCAAAATCACCATTAGCATAAATGATGCTTGACTAATACTTGAGTATGCCAACATTCTTTTTACACTCGATTGACGAGCTGCAGTAATATTGGAAATAACTAATGAGATAGCAATTACAGAAGCTAAAATTGGTGTCCAAACTTCGCTTACTGATTGGAAAGTAACTAAGAATAAAACGATCAACGCAGCGAATGCGGCCGTTTTTACCACGGTACTCATCAAAGCAGTAATCAATGTAGGTGAACCATCATATACATCTGGCGCCCAGAAATGGAAAGGAGCAACCGAAATTTTGAATAACATCACTACTAAAATCATCACCACACCAACGTAGAAAAATCCAGGAAGATTTTCTGCATTTGCATCTATTACAGTTTTAATCGTTCCTAAATCGAAAGAGGCTGTTGCTCCATATACCAATGTAATTCCGAATAATAAAAATCCGCTTGAAAAAGCTCCCATGATTAAATATTTGAAACCAGCTTCATTGCTTGCCGCATTATGCTTCTGACTTGCCGCCAAAATATATAATGGAATACTTAAAATTTCGATTCCTAAAAACAAAGTAGCCATATTGGTAAAAGCAGTTAGAATCATTGCGCCAGAAATAGAGAAAAGAACCAGTACATAATGATCCACCAGGTGTAATCCTTTCTCAAAATATTCACGAGCGAGAACAAACCATAATAAAACGGTAACTAAAATTACACTAGAAAAAACCAACGAAGGTTTAGTAAACGAAATCATATTCTCGAAATAGGAAATAGAAACGGGATTATTCCACTCTAACACATTCGCAACAAGTGCTCCTGCAAGTCCTAAAATCACTACTGGAAAAAGTAGTTGTTTGAATTTTAATATTTCTGAAATCATTGCCAGAATACCTAATCCACAAATTATAAATAATGCAATCATAAAACTTCTGTTTCCTCTTTTATTTAATATACATTAAGATCTCTTTCGATGCTGTTTCGGCAACTTCATTGAACGGACCTGGATAAACTCCCAATACAATCACTGCAGTAGCTATAATAACCAATACTGCCGTTTCACTTGTTTCTAATTTTCCAAATGTCATTTTAGGATCTTTACTTTCTCCTAACATAATTTTTTGGAAGGCACGTAACATATACACTGCTCCTAAAATTACTGATAGTCCAGCAAACAATGCGATATAAGAACTGTATTGGTAAATTCCCATTAAGGATAAAAATTCTCCCACAAAACCATTTGTTAATGGTAATGAAACCGCGCCCAATAAAATGATCAAAAACAAAGTAGAGAAATTACCATTGAGTAATCTGATTCCTCCCATCTTATTCATATCCGTTGTTCCTAGATGACGCAACAATATTTCTCCAATGAAAAATAAGCCTACTGCATTAATACCATGAGCAAGCATAAACATAATGGAACCTTGAATTCCTTGAAAGCTTACCGATAAAATGGCCGCTGCAATAATTCCAACGTGAGCGATAGAAGTGTAAGCGATGAATCTTTTGTATTCTGTTTGTCCGATTGCAATGATAGAGGCATATACTACACCAATTGCGGCTAATATCATTGCAAACATCCCCCAATCGGCAACACCAGCTGGTACCATTGGTAAAAGCCATTTGATAGATCCGAAAGTAGCCATCTTCAAAACAATTCCGGATAATAACATAGTACCTTGAACAGGTGCATTTACATACGTATCGGGTTGCCAAGTATGAAATGGAAAAACGGGCATTTTAATGGCGAAAGCAACAAAAATCAAACAGAAAACAGAACCTTGCTCAGCCATAGTCAAATTATTTCCTGCATCATACATAGCTAAAATATTCCATGATTTCGCTCCGTCAACATCAGTGAAATTATAAATGTAGATCAATCCAATTAACATAAATAAAGATCCAATTAATGTATAAATAAAAAATTTCAAAGTGATTCTCCCGCGATTTTCTCCTCCCCAAAGCAAACAAATAAGGTAAGCAGGAATCAATGCAAATTCCCAGAAAACATAGAATAAAAATCCATCATTTGCAGTGAAAACACCAATCACGGCCATTTCTAAGGCGAGAATTAAAGCGTAAAAATGTTGCGAGAGTTCTGTACCTTTTTTAAACGATGATAAAATAATAATCGGAATCAAAAAAGTGGTGAGCATAATCATCAATAGTCCTAAAGCATCTACTGAAATATTAAAATGGATGCCAAGAGATTTAATCCAAACACAATCATGTGATAATAATTCAGATGTAGGATCATTCTTGTAAACAGCAAAAGCTACAATGGCAAGAACAAATTCAACACCTGAAAACAACAAGGCCAAATTTTTTGCTCCGTTTCTTTTTGAAACGAATAATATCAATGCTGCTAAAAGAGGAAAGGCGATTAATAGTATTGGTAACATATATTTTTTAAATCAAAAAAGTGAATATGAGAATGACTGCCACAGCAATGACCATACTGATGAAATAGAAAGTAATGCTACCATTCTGAATCAATCGAACATAGGATCCTGCTGTTTTTGCAAAGGTGCCAACACCGTTTACAATACCATCAAAAATTTGAATATCGAAAATTTTATGAAACACTCCCGATAAATAATCAATCGGTTTACGAATAAGTGAATCGTAAATTTCATCGATATAAAATTTATTGTAAATAGTAGTTTTCCATTTTTGCTTCGCGTTTTCTTTTTCATTGGGAACGAGACCATTTTTCTTGTAGATTTCGTAGGCTACATAAATAGAGGCTGCTGCTGCCACCACTGCAAATCCCATCAATAACCATTCTACTTCATGTGTGAGTTTAGAATCATGTCCACGCATGATAACTGAATCTAAATTCTCACTCATCCAATTGGAAAAATGCCAGAATTCAGGCAAACCTAAAACACCTCCAACGATACTTAAAAAAGCAAGGATAATTAAAGGAATAGTCATTGCTGGCGGAGATTCGTGTAAATGATGTTCTTGCTCGTGTGTTCCTCTAAATTTTCCGTAGAAAGTAACATACAGCATTCGGAACATATAGAACGCAGTTAAAATCGAAGCTAACATGGCAAAGAACCATAATACCACATTGTGTTCGAAAACGTGTGCGAGAATTTCATCCTTACTAAAAAATCCTGAGAACGGAGGAATTCCTGAAATAGCAATAGTACCAATCAACATCGTGATAAAAGTGATTTTTATTTTGGATTTCAATCCGCCCATTTTGCGAATATCTTGTTCACCGCTCATCGCGTGAATCACAGATCCTGCAGCGAGGAATAATAAGGCTTTGAAAAATGCATGAGTTACTACGTGAAAAACAGAAGAACTATATGCACCTACACCTAATCCTAAAAACATTAATCCTAATTGCGAAACGGTAGAATAAGCTAGAATTTTTTTAATGTCGTTTTGAAACAATGCAATCATTGCAGCTAGTAATGCGGTAGCAACACCCACAATTGCCACCGTCATGGCAGCTGTTTCGCTCATGGAATAGAAAATATTAGAACGAACAATCATATAAATTCCTGCTGTTACCATTGTTGCTGCGTGAATTAATGCAGAAACTGGAGTTGGTCCAGCCATGGCATCAGGCAACCAAGTATAAAGCGGAATCTGTGCACTTTTTCCAATGGCACCTACAAATAATAAAAGCGCAATAGCCGTTACCATTGTATTTCCTTCACCTGGATTATCGAAAACTTCTCCGTAGGTTAAAGTTCCGTAAGTAGTAAAAATTAAAAACATTCCAAGTAAAAAACCTAAATCACCAATGCGGTTCATCACAAATGCTTTTCTTGCTGCGTTGTTATTTGCCGTTTCCTTAAACCAAAATCCGATTAATAGATAAGAAGCTAATCCAACTCCTTCCCAACCTGTGAATAGAATGAGATAATTATTTCCCATCACTAATAACAACATGAAAAATACAAAGAGATTCAGATAAGAAAAATAACGAGAAAAACCTTCATCTTCTTTCATGTAGGCTGTACTATAAACATGAATCAAAAATCCAATTCCGGTAATTACTAAAAGGAAAACAGTAGACAGTTGATCTATCAAAAATTCGAAAGGTATTTTTAAAGCACCCGAATTAATCCAATCAAAAACAGAAACGACTTCTGCTTTTCCTGTTGATTGTACTTGAGAGAAAACTACAACCGAACATATAAAAGACCCCAACATGGCGAGGCAGGCAATCCATCCACTTGCTTTGTTGCCCATTCGTTTTCCGAAAAAGGCATTTAGCAAAAAACCAATGAGAGGAAAGAGCGGTATCAGTATAGCTATTTTCACTTCTTAATTTTTTAATTTGTTCATTAAATCCGAATCGATGCTCTTGATATTTCTAAAAATCATACTCAAAATTGCCAAACCAACTGCAACTTCTGCTGCAGCTACGGCCATATTAAAGAATACGAAAACTTGTCCGCTAGTATCTTCGAACAAAGTGCTAAAAGCAACCATTAATAAACTCACGGCATTCAACATTAATTCGATGCACATGAAAAGAATAATCATGTTTCTTCTTACTAACACTCCAATAATTCCTATGGCAAAAAGGACTGAGCTAAGTAATAGATACAGATCGATTGAAATTCCGTTAATCATTTATTCTCGTTTTTAATTTCATCTTGTTTCTCGTCTTTCTTTCCTAACATAATGGCGCCCACTAATGCTGATAGCAATAAAATAGATACTATTTCGAAAGGAAATAAAAATTCGTTAAACAAAACATGTCCTAAGTTTTTCATTAATCCTGCCTCAGAATGTCCAACATGCACAATTTGCATTTCTTCTGAACTTCTTAAAACGCCCACTAATACCAATAATAAAAGTCCGCCTACCAAAACACCAATGAATTTTGAAATATTCGTTCGTTTAGGTTCGCTTTCTTCATTTAGATTCATCAACATGATGACGAATAAAAACAAAACCATGATAGCTCCAGAATAAACAGCAATATGCACGATGGCGAGAAATTGCGCATTCAATAAAAGATAATGTCCAGCAATGCAGAAAAAAGTCAATACTAAATAAAGTACAGAATGAACTGGATTTTTAGAAAACACTACTAATAAGGCGAAAAAGATCACCAGAAAAGAAAGTATTCCGAAAAGCCATTGTGTAATTGTAAATCCTAACATATATTAATTCTCTTTAAAATTCTTAGTGCTTATTCTTTTTTTCATCCTTGTATAACACATTATGTTTTGCATTTCCTTCCTCTTTTTTAAATGCTAAAACTTCTGCTGTTTGTCTTTTCGTAACATCAATTCTATTTTCCATAGTCTCCACTAATTTATCTTTTCCATAGATAAATTCATCTCTTTCGAATTGTGATGGCACTAATCTATCTGTTAAAAAAATGGCTTCTTTCGGACAAGCATCTTCGCAAAGCCCACAGAAAATACAGCGCAACATATTTATTTCGTAAAGCGATGCATATTTTTCTTCTCTGTATTTTCCTTCTTCTCCTGACTTTCTTTCTGCACTTTCCATGGTTATCGCTTCGGCAGGACAAGCAACGGCACACATTCCACAAGATGTGCAACGTTCAGCTCCGTTATCATCGCGTTTCAACACATGTTGTCCGCGATAAATAGGTGCATGTTCTTTTTTCACTTCTGGATATTGGATAGTAGCTCTCTTCTTAAAAAGGTGACTGATTGTAATCCACATTCCTTTGAAAAGTGCGGGCAAATAAATTTTCTCAGACATAGTCTGTACTTTATTCGACACCATTTTACTTCTATTCGTCAGTTGCATATTCTAAATTTCATTATCAAATTACGATATTCCCTCGAATAATCTCTATAATAACCGTTATAGCCAAGTTCAATAATGAAAGTGGCAGTAAAGCTTTCCAACCTAAATTCATTAATTGATCATAACGGAATCTTGGGATGGTCCAACGAATCCAAATGAAAATAGAAATGAAAATTAATGTTTTGGTAAAGTAAACTCCGAACCCGATGAGAGTAATCCACCATGATCCTGTTTCTAATCCCAAAGCTTCATAAATTTCAGCTGCGAAAGGGAAATTATATCCCCCGAAATAAAATCCTGCGATTACTGCAGATGAAACGAACATGGTGATATATTCTGCAAAAAGGAAGAGACCTAATTTAAATGCAGAATATTCGGTGTGATATCCACCCACTAATTCTGTTTCACACTCTGCCAAATCGAATGGAGCACGATTGGCTTCTGCCAATGCGCAAACAAAGAAAATAACAAACCCAAGAGGTTGCCAAACTACATTTGCAAAACCAGCATCTTGTGCCGCCACAATTTCTGCAAAACTTAGAGAACCACCAGCAGAAATAATTAACGCAATCAATGAAATTCCCATGGCCAATTCATAACTGATCATTTGTGATGAGGAACGGATCGCGCCTAAAAGTGAGAATTTATTATTAGATGCCCAGCCACCAATCATAATTCCATAAACTGAGATTGAAGTTACCGCCAATAAAAAGATAACACCTATTTCTACATCGGTAATTTGTATTGGATAATAACTGTCTCCAATTTTCATTGCAGGCGCCCAAGGAATTAATGAACCAGCCAATAAAGCGGTCACTAAAAACAAAGCTGGAGCCATCACAAACAAAAATTTATTCGAAAGATTAGGAATGATTTCTTCTTTGAACATCATTTTTCCACCATCCGCTAATGGTTGAAGTAATCCCCATTTACCCGCACGATTAGGTCCGAAACGATCCTGCAACAATCCGCTGAATTTACGTTCCCACCAAGTAGAATAGGCTGCAATTCCAAGTGAGATCGCAAAAATGATCAAACACAAGGTTGTTTTATATATGATGAAATCAAAAATCATTTTGCTTATGGTTTTTTATCAAATTTTTGAAATCCTAATGGATTCTGATGCTTCAATTGCTCTAATTTTTTCTCATTCAAATGTTCATATTGATTTTGTGAAATCACTGAATGACGATGAACGGGTGAAGGACCTTCAATCGCCCAATCACTTTTTTGTTTATGATCATAGCGACATCCGTTACAAATAAATTCTTCTACTTCATCCCATTGATCTTTTCTTGCTGTTACACGTAACACATCTTCACCCTTGAACCACAAACGAACTTTACCAGAACATTTGGTGCAATTGCGATGAGCATCCATTGCTTTGGTAAACCAAACTCTTTGTTTAAATCGGAAAGTTTTATCTGTTAAAGCGCCCACCGGACAAACATCAATTACATTTCCAGAAAATTCATTGTCTATTGCCTGTTCTATATAAGTAGAAATTTCTGCGGCATCTCCTCTATTGATCACACCATGAACACGATTATCCGTAATCTGTTCGGCCACTTTCACGCAACGGTAACAAAGAATACAACGATTCATATGTAATTTCACCTTGTCACCAATATCAATTCCCTCGTATTCTCTACGTTTAAATTCATATCTCGATTCTGCTAACCCATGCTCGTATCCTAAATCTTGTAATTTACATTCTCCAGCTTGATCACAAACAGGGCAATCTAAAGGGTGATTAATCAATAAAAATTCTACGATACCTTTTCTTGCTTCTACAATTTCTGGATTGGTAAAATTTTCTACTACCATTCCATCCATCACTTCTGTTCTGCAACTCGCCATGGGTTTAGGCATTGGAGTTGGGTTTGCGGTGCTACCTTGTGTTACTTTCACAATACAAGTTCTGCAATAACCACCACTGGTTTTTAATTTTGTATAGTAGCACATTGCGGGAGGAGCCACTTCTGCTCCAATCATACGTGCTGCTTGTAAAATGGTCGTACCTTTTGGCACATCAATTTCTTTTCCGTCAATAGTTACTTTCATCCAGGTTCTTTTTATTTAATGTACTGCCTAATGTAATCTTTCATAATGGCTGATATCGACAAATTTTTTGTTTCTCGCCACTTCTAAAAATTCTGCTTTGAAATGTCTAATTGCTGCTGCCACTGGCCAAGCTGCTGCTTCTCCCAATGGACAAATGGTTTTTCCTTCGATTTTACTTTGGATATCCCACAACAATTCTACATCTCTTTCTTCAGCTGTACCATTCAAAAATTTCTTCAATATTTTTTCCATCCAACCCGTTCCTTCACGGCAAGGCGAACATTGTCCGCAACTTTCATGATGATAAAAACGAGTGAACGTAAA